>NZ_JBEZKG010000007.1:0-253809 GCF_040651535.1 Streptomyces sp. NPDC048420 | reverse complement strand
TATGCGGCTGGGGCGGGGCTGTGAGGGGCTCCGACCGGCCGCCGAGGGGTCTGCCCGGCAAGCTCCGTCCGTCGGGCGACGGGGGATCGTCCGGCGCGACCCGCCGCGGTTCGAACCGGGCCGTGGGGAGTCAGGGCCCCGCCCGGGCCCGCCGCCCGGCGGACGGCTCGGTTCTTCGTCTGGTGGCGCCCGGTTTGAGGGTGGTGCCGGATGTGCAGGAGATCCACACAAGCACCGTTTCGGGGAGGGACCAGCAGCATGGGCGTCACGCTCGCCAAGGGAGGAAACGTCTCCCTGTCCAAGGCCGCACCCAACCTCACCCAGGTGATGGTCGGACTCGGCTGGGACGCGCGCTCCACCACCGGAGCCGACTTCGACCTCGACGCCAGCGCCCTGATGTGCGCGGGTGGCCGTGTCCTGGGCGACGAGTACTTCATCTTCTACAACCAGCTCAAGAGCCCCGAGGGTTCGGTCGAGCACACCGGAGACAACCTCACCGGTGAGGGCGAGGGCGACGACGAGTCGCTGCTGATCGACCTCTCCAAGGTGCCGGAACGGTGCGACAAGATCGTCTTCCCGGTCTCCATCCATGACGCCGACAACCGCGGCCAGACCTTCGGCCAGGTCAGCAACGCCTTCATCCGCGTGGTCAACCAGGCCGACGGCCAGGAGCTGGCCCGCTACGACCTCTCCGAGGACGCCTCCAGCGAGACCGCGATGATCTTCGGCGAGGTCTACCGCTACCAGGGCGAATGGAAGTTCAGGGCGGTGGGCCAGGGGTACGCGTCCGGCCTGAGGGGCATCGCTCTCGACTTCGGGGTCAACGTCTCATAACGCGATATGAGCAAAAGCCGGGGCCGGGTGGGGTACGACGAGGGCCCGACTAGACTTCGGCTTCAAGTCTTCGTAAAGCCGAGTGCGGCACGGGGGAACCCCGTACACGTACGGATTGGGTAGCCAGTGGTTCTCAAAACCTTCGGCTGGTCGTTCGCGGTCACCGCGCTCGGCCTGGTCGCCGCCGTCTTCTACGGGGGGTGGGAAGGCTTCGGCATCGTGGCGATCCTCTCCATCCTCGAGATCTCCCTGTCGTTCGACAACGCGGTGGTCAACGCCGGAATCCTGAAGAAGATGAATGCCTTCTGGCAGAAGATCTTCCTCACCATCGGCGTCCTGATCGCGGTCTTCGGCATGCGGCTGGTCTTCCCCGTCGTGATCGTCGCCATCAGCGCCAAGATGGGGCCCATCGAGGCGGTCGACCTCGCCCTCAACAACAAGGACCGCTACCAGGAACTGGTGACCGACGCGCATCCGTCGATCGCCGCGTTCGGTGGCATGTTCCTGCTGATGATCTTCCTGGACTTCATCTTCGAGGACCGGGACATCAAGTGGCTGGCCTGGCTCGAGCGGCCGCTGGCCAAGCTCGGCAAGGTCGACATGCTGTCGGTCTGCATCGCCCTGGTCGTCCTGCTGATCACCGCGTTCACCTTCGCCACCCACGCCCACCAGCACGGCGGCACCCATGTCGACAAGGCCGAGACGGTCCTGATCTCGGGTATCGCGGGTCTGATCACCTACATGATCGTCGGCGGACTCTCCGGCTACTTCGAGGACAAACTCGAAGAGGAGGAGGAACGCGAGCACGAGGAGGAGGAGCGCGCCGAGCGCGAGGGCAAGCCCAAGTCGGCCGTCCTGATGGCCGGCAAGGCCGCGTTCTTCATGTTCCTCTACCTGGAGGTCCTGGACGCTTCCTTCTCCTTCGACGGTGTGATCGGCGCGTTCGCCGTCACCAACGACATCGTGCTGATGGCGCTCGGCCTGGGCATCGGCGCCATGTACGTCCGGTCGCTGACCGTGTACCTGGTCCGCCAGGGCACCCTGGACGACTACGTCTACCTGGAGCACGGCGCCCACTACGCGATCGGCGCCCTGGCCGTGATCCTCATGGTCACCATCCAGTACGAGATCCACGAGCTCATCACCGGCCTGGTCGGTGTGGTCCTGATCGGCTGGTCCTTCTTGTCCTCGGTGCGCCGCAACAAGGCACTCGCGGCCGCGGAGGGAAAAGCCGCGGGCTCGGACGAGAAGACTGAGGTCTCGTCCGGGGTGTGACACCCTTCCTGGTGAGGAACGCTCTGAGCGGGGCGGCCGGCCTCCGGCCGCCCCGCCGGTTTTCCAGGTGACGCCGGTTATCCAATGCGAGCGTGGGGGCGGGAATGGGCTTCTTCGACGGGCTCTGGGGCGGCCGCGAGGTCGACTTCGACTCGGGCAGCGCGGCCAGCAACGCGATCGAACTGACCAAGCGGCACAACCGGGTCTCGCTCACCAAGCAGGGCGCCGCGACCGGGAACCTGCGGGTCAATCTGACCTGGCGGATGCGGACGTCCGACATCGGGGGCTCACAGCGGGAGTCGCTGCTGCGGCACCCCTTCAAGGCGCTCAAGCCGCCGGAGGTCCTCGGGCACAGCCAGTCCATGGTCAACGTCGACCTCGACCTGGGGTGCCTGTACGAGCTGGCCGACGGCACGAAGGGGGTCGTGCAGCCGCTCGGTGGGCTGCTCGGAGACGTCAACGCGCCGCCGTACGTGAAGCTCAGCGGGGACGACCGGTTCGGGTCGGCGTCCGGCGAGACGATGTACGTCAACCTCGACCACCGGGACGAGATCAAGCGGCTCCTGGTCTTCGTGTACATCTACGACCAGACGCCGGCGTTCGACCGTACGCACGCGATCGTGACGCTGTATCCGAGCAACGGGCCGCGGATCGAGATAGGTCTCGACGAACGGCACCCTCAGGCCCGGTCGTGCGCGGTGGTGATGATCGAGAACGTCAAGGGTGAACTGATCGTGCGCCGTGAGGTGCAGTTCGTGTACGGGTTCCAGGGGGAGCTGGACCGGCTGTACGGGTGGGGATTGCAGTGGGGGCGGGGGTACAAGGCGAAGGCGGACAGGTGAGTTTCTGTCTGCCGGTTGTGTGTGGCTGGTCGCGCCCACGCGGCGGAGCCGCACATCGATACAGCCCCGCGCCCCTAAAGGGGCGCACCTGTCACCGTCCGATGAACTGTGGCCCTTGCGGAGGCATGCGGAACTCCGACGCCGCTCCCGGGGCCGGGGCCACCGCGGGCGGGTAGCCGTAGCCCGATGCCGCCGGCACGGGGGCCGTCGCCGGGGTCGGCGACGGGGGGTAGCCGTAGGCCGGCTGGGTGGGGACCGAGGCGGCCGACTGGGCGGGCTGCTCCGGGGGGAGGGGGAGCGACGTGGGTTCCGGGGAGTCCGACTCGTCCACCGTGATGCCGAAGTCCGTGGCCAGGCCCTGGAGGCCGTCCTCATAGCCCTCGCCCAGGGCGCGGAACTTCCAGCCCTCGCCGCGGCGGTAGAGCTCGCCGCAGATCAGGGCCGTCTCCTTGCCGGTCTCCGGCTTGATGTCGAAGTAGGCCAGCGGCTCGCTGTCGGCGGCCGTGGCGTCGTACAGCAGGATGCGCAGGCCCTGTACGCGGTCGAAGGTGACGCCCTCCGCCGAAGCGACCACGAGAATCTGACTGATGTCAGGCTCGACACCGGAGAGATCTGTCTGGATCGTGTCGGTGGGGCCTTCGGCGGCGCGCTTCTTGCCGAGGAGCCAGACCTTCCCGGACGGATGCCGGGGCTGGTTGTAGAAGACGAAGTCCTCGTCGGAGCGCACACGGCCGTCGGGGCCGAGGAGCAGTGCGGAGGCGTCGACGGGCGGAACCCCCTGCCCGGGCGCCCAGCGCAGCACAGCGCGTACCGTGGTGGTCTTGAGCGGGACGTTCGACCCCTTCAGCATGGCGTGCGTCATGCGGTCATCCTGCCCTCTCGGTCCTGGTCACGACAACGCGGGGTGAGGGATGCCGGTTCATGTCGTACCGGCGCCGACATGGCCGTGTTTGTCTGCGTTACCTGAAATTCATGCCCGGTGGGAACCTCGGACATGGGTACCTACGTACTATTACCGGCCACCTGTGAACCGTTCACAGGTTGCACAGCTGTCACGGGGGAGTCATATGCGTCATTTCGGGCACATCGCCCCTGAGGTGCGTCAGCGCCTCTTCCACCAGGAGCCGTGCGAGTTCACCGCGGACTCGCCGGCCCGGCTGCTCTCCGCGGCCCTGGGTGCCACGCTCTACAGTCCGGCCACGCGGCCGCGGCTCGCCGACGACATCGTCAAGCAGGCCGGGCGTGGTGTGGTCTCGATGGTGCTGTGCCTGGAGGACTCGATCCGTGACGAGGACGTCGCGGAGGGCGAGGAGAACCTCGTCCGGCAGTTCACGGACCTCGCGGAGCGGTCGGTGGACCTTCCGCTGCTCTTCATCCGGGTCCGTCACCCCGAGCAGATCCCCGATCTCGTACGACGGCTCGGCCCCGCCGCGCGCCTGCTGTCCGGGTTCGTGCTCCCGAAGTTCACCGAGGAGCGCGGCATCCCCTTCCTGGAGGCGCTCTCCACCGCCGAGTCCGCGAGCGGGCACCGGCTGTTCGCCATGCCCGTCCTCGAGTCACCGGAGCTGCTCTACCGCGAGACGCGCGTAGAGACCCTGGAGGGCATCGCGCGCGCGGTCGACAAGTACCGCGACCGGGTCCTCGCACTCCGTCTCGGCGTCACCGACTTCTGCTCCTCCTACGGCCTGCGCCGCGCCCCCGACATGACCGCCTGGGACGTCCAGATCGTCGCCTCCGTGATCGCCGACGTGGTCAACATGCTGGGCCGCGCCGACGGCACCGGCTTCACCGTCACCGGGCCGGTCTGGGAGTACTTCCGGGTCCAGGAGCGCATGTTCAAGCCCCAGCTGCGCCGCAGCCCCTTCCTGGAGGGCCAGGCCGAGGAACTGCGCGAGGCGCTCATCGAGCACGCCATGGACGGCCTGCTGCGCGAGATCACCCTCGACCAGGCCAACGGCCTGCTCGGCAAGACCTGCATCCATCCCTCCCATGTGCTCCCCGTGCACGCGCTGTCCGTGGTCAGTCACGAGGAGTTCAGCGACGCGCAGGACATTCTGCGGCCCGAGCGCTGCGGCGGCGGGGTGCTCAGGTCGCAGTACACGAACAAAATGAATGAAGTGAAGCCCCATCGCGCCTGGGCCGAACGGACCCTGCTGCGCGCCGAGGTCTTCGGCGTGGCCAACGAGGACATCGGCTTCGTGGAGCTGCTGGCCGCCGGAATCTCCGGCTGATCATTCGTGAACACCAAGGGACGCATGAACAAGGCAGTGAACGACGGGACGCCGGACGAGGTCTGGTCGGGGACGTGGGTCGCCGACCGGCTCGGCGTCGAACTCGTGGGCGACGCCCGACTGACCGACCTGCTGGGACTCGCCCTGCGCCGCAACCCCAAGCGGGCCCATCTGCTGGTCTCCAACGTGCTCGGCAAGCACGTCCCGCAGTCGCCTTCGGTGGTCTACGGCCAGGGCTTCGCACTGGGCCGCAAGGTCCGCGACCTGCTGGGCGACGAGGAGGCGGCCCGGGCGGTCGTCCTCGGCTACGCGGAAACGGCGACGGGCCTCGGCCACTCGGTCGCCGACGGCATCGCCCTGGCCCCCTACCTCCACTCCACCCGCCGCCCGGTCCCCGGCGTGGCCCCCGCGGGCGGCTTCGAGGAGTCCCACTCCCACGCCACGTCCCATCTCCTGCTGCCGGAGGACCCCGCCCTGCTGGCCGGCGAGGGACCCCTGGTCCTGGTGGATGACGAGTTCTCGACGGGAAACACCGTCCTGAACACGATCAGGGACCTCCACGACCGCTATCCACGGGACCGCTACGTGGTGGTCGCTCTGGTGGACATGCGGTCGGAGGCGGACGCGGGGCGTCTGGAGGCCTTCGCAAGGGAGATAGGCGCGAGGGTCGACCTGGTGGCGGCGGCATCGGGCACCGTACGCCTACCCGAGGGTGTGCTCGAAAAAGGGCAGGACCTTGTAGCCAGGTACGAGGACGCCAACCTGGGGGCGCGGGGAACTGCGCGACCAGCCCCCACGCACCCGTACCCGGCAGTCAACCGTGTGGACCTGTTGTGGCCCCGAGACCTCCCGGACGGCGGCCGCCACGGCTTCACTCCCCAGCACCGAATACGCCTGGAGTCCGCCCTCCCCGCGATGGCCGCCCGACTGGCCGAGGCCCTCCCGCCGGAGGCAACCCGCGTGCACATCCTCGGCTTCGAAGAGCTGATGTACGCCCCTCTGAGGCTGGCCCGTGAGCTGGAGCAGGTCGCTCAGGACACCGAGGTCACCTACTCCACCACCACCCGCAGCCCCGTACTCGCCGTCGACGACCCCGGTTACGCGATCCGTACCCGCCTGACCTTCCCGGCCCACGACAACCCGGCGGACGGTCCCGGCGACCGCTACACCTACAACATCGCCGGCGCCGGTTTCGACGCCGTGATCGCGGTCGTCGACGACACCGCCGACACCCCCGAACTGCACGCCCCCGACGGCCTGTTGGCGCAGCTCGCCGAACACACCCCGCACGTCGTCCTCGCGGTGGTCCCCAGCCACACCCCCGAAAGGCCCCCCATGCTCCCTGAGCCCCTCCGCGGCCCCGCCTTCTCCTCCTACGCCCCGGAGGACGTCGGCTGGCTGCTCCAGGACCTCTCGGACGTCAAGCTGGAGGCGCCGACCGAGGAGCGCGAGGAGGCCATCCAGAGCGGTGGCGCGCACTACGCGGAGTCGCTGCCGGTGGAGTACCAGCCGAGCGACCAGTACCAGGAGCTGTTCCAGACGGCCCTCGCGGAGTCCTCCGCGCGGCTCGCCCAGGCCGTCGGCGCCGTGACGGAGATCGTGCTCCAGGAGCGCTCACCCCGCCCCGTCCTGGTCTCCCTGGCCCGCGCCGGCACCCCCGTCGGCGTCCTGATGCGCCGCTGGGCCCAGTTCCGTCACGGCCTCGACCTGCCGCACTACGCCGTCTCGATCGTCCGCGGCCGCGGTATCGACGCCAACGCCCTGCGCTGGCTGGCCGAACACCACGACCCCGCCGACGTCGTCTTCGTCGACGGCTGGACCGGCAAGGGCGCCATCACCCGCGAACTGGCTGCCGCGATCGAGGAGTTCGAGGCCGAGGGCGGTCCCGTCGGCTTCGACCCGGAGATCGCCGTACTGGCCGACCCGGGCTCGTGCGTGCGGACGTACGGCACCAGGGAGGACTTCCTCATTCCCTCCGCGTGTCTCAACTCCACGGTGTCCGGCCTGATTTCGCGTACGGTCCTGCGCGCCGACCTGGTCGGTCCGAACGACTTCCACGGCGCGAAGTTCTACCGTGAACTCGCCGGCGCGGACGTGTCGGTGGACTTCCTGGACGCCGTCGCCGCCCGCTTCCCGGAGGTGGTGGAGGCCGTGGACGCGACCGCGAAGGACCTGCTGTCCGGCGACCGGGAGCCCACCTGGGAGGGCTGGGCGGCCGTCGAACGCATCAGTGAGGAGTACGGCATCCACGACGTCAACCTCGTCAAGCCCGGCGTCGGCGAGACCACCCGGGTGCTGCTGCGCCGGGTGCCCTGGAAGATCCTGGCACGGGCCGGTGCGGGCGCCGACCTGGACCACGTACGCCTGTTGGCCGAGCAGAGAGGTGTCCCGGTGGAAGAGGTCGCGGAACTCCCGTACACCTGTGTGGGGTTGATCCACCCCAGGTACACGCGGGGCGCGACGGGCGCCGACGGCAAGGCGGTGGGTGTCTGATGCCCGCTCCCGTGCTCGTCGCCAGCGATCTCGACCGTACGCTCATCTACTCCGCCGCCGCCCTCGCGCTGACCATGCCGGACGCGCGGGCGCCCCGGCTGCTCTGCGTGGAGGTGCACGAGAGCAGGCCGCTGTCGTACATGACGGAGACCGCGGCCGGGCTGCTCTCCGAGCTCGGCGACGCGGCGGTCTTCGTGCCGACGACGACCCGCACCCGCAAGCAGTACCAGCGCATCAACCTCCCCGGCCCCGCGCCGACTTACGCGATCTGCGCGAACGGCGGCCATCTGCTGGTCGACGGCGTCACCGACCTCGACTGGCACGCGCGGGTCACCGCCCGCCTCGCGGACGAGTGCGCGCCGCTGGAGGAGGTGCGCGCGCATCTTGAGGAGACCGCCGATCCGGCCTGGGTGCGCAAGCACCGCATCGCCGAGGACCTCTTCGTCTACCTCGTCGTCGAGCGCGAACTGCTGCCCGAGGACTGGGTGAAGGAACTCGCGGTGTGGGCCGAGAACCGCGGCTGGACGGTCAGCCTCCAGGGTCGCAAGATCTACGCCGTCCCGAAGCCGCTCACCAAGAGCGCGGCCATGCGTGAGGTGGCCCGGCGGACCGGGGCCTCCCTCACGCTGGCCGCGGGCGACTCCCTGCTCGACGCCGACCTGCTGCTGGCCGCCGACCGGGGCTGGCGGCCGGGGCACGGGGAGCTGGCCGACGTCGGCTGGACGGCTCCGGCGATCAGCGCACTGCCGGAGCGGGGCGTGCTGGCGGGGGAGCGGATTCTGCGGGAGTTCCTGCGGGGGGTGCGGCAGGGCGCGCTCTGAGGGCCCGGGTGCCGGTCTACGACACCGGCTCCGCGGACTCGCGTTCACGCCCCGCGTCCGCGCCCCGGTCCGCCCTGCGGCGACCCGGCCCCGGGCGCCGCAGCAGCCGTAGCGTGACGAAGACGGCCACCGTCAGTGCCGCCGCCGCGAGCACCACCTTCGAGTACGCGGACACCACGTCCGTGACCTGGGTCCAGTTGGCGCCCAGGGCGTGGCCCGCGAACACGAACGCGGTGTTCCACAGGGCGCTGCCCAGGGTGGTGAGGGTGAGGAAGACGGGCAGCGGCATGCGTTCGACGCCGGCCGGGATGGAGACGAGGCTGCGGAAGACCGGGATCATCCGGCCGAAGAACACCGCCTTCGTGCCGTGCCGCAGGAACCAGGCCTCGGTGCGCTCGATGTCGCTGGTCTTGATGAGCGGCAGCCGGTTCGCGAGCGCCACCGTGCGGTCCCGGCCGAGGAGCGCGCCGACGCCGTAGAGCGCGAGCGCGCCGACCACCGAACCCGCCGTCGTCCACAGCAGCACGGCGACCAGGCTCATCCTGCCGGTGCTCGCCGCGAAGCCCGCGAGCGGCAGGATCGCCTCGCTCGGGATCGGCGGGAAGAGGTTCTCCAGGGCGATGGCGACCCCGGCGCCGGGCGCGCCCAGCGTGTCCATGAGGCCGTTGACCCACTCGATGGCTGACATGGGCCCACGCTAGGGAGGCGGACCTGAAGCCGGCCTGAAGAGCTTTTTGTACGGCGGTCAGCCGCAGCAGCCTCCGCCGCAGCAGCCGCCTCCACCGCCACCGGCCTGGGGCGCGGGCGCGGCGCTCGACGTGCCGCCCACCGCCACCGTCGACAACAGTTTCACGGTGTCGTCGTGGCCCGCGGGGCAGTCGGCGGGGGCGGCGGACTCGGCCATGGGACGGCTCAGTTCGAAGGTGTCGCCGCAGGTCCGGCAGCGGTATTCGTAGCGAGGCATGAGGACAGGTTAGCTGTGTGCGCCGCCGCGCTCCTCGCGGATCCGGGAGACCACCGCGGCCACCGTCTGCCGGACCGCTTCCGTCTCGGTCAGGAAGTGCCAGTAGTCCGGGTGGCGGCCCTCCAGGGTGCCGATCGCCCGGTCCAGGCGGGCCACCGAGTCGTCCAGCGGGCGGGCGTGCCGCGGGTCGGGGGTGGTGCGGCCGGTCATGGCGAGGCGCTGGGCGTCGCGGATGGCGAAGCGGGTGCGGTCGATCTCCTGCTGGGGGTCCTTCTGCACGGCGTTGAGGCGGCGCAGCCGGTCGCCGGCGGCGGAGACGGACTCGTCGGTGGTGTTGAGCAGGGCGCGGACCGTGGAGAGCAGGGCGGTCGCGTCCGGCCAGCGCTGTTCGTCGCGCGCGGCCCGGGCCTCGCGGAGCTTCTGCTCGGCCTGCCGTACGTTCTCCGCGGCCTGGTCGGGGACGTGCTGGAGGTCCTGCCAGCAGGCGGCTGTGAACCGGCGGCGCAGTTCGCTCAGGACCGGGTCGACCTGGCCCGCGCGGGTGGTGAGCGCCTCGGCGCGGGTGCGCAGGGAGACCAGCCGGTGGTCGATCTCCGCGGCCCGCTCCGGCAGCCGCTCCGCCTCCACCCGGATCGACTCGGCCTCCCGCGCGACCCTTTCGGCGCGCTCGAGGGTCTGCGGCACGCCGTGCTGTCCCGCGCCCTGGTTCAGCTTGGTCAGCTCGGGGCCGAGGGCGGCGAGCCGGGCGGCGAGGTCGTCCGCCTTCAGCCCCGACTCCCGTACGGCGTCCAGGGCGTTGGAGGCGGCCAGCAGTCCTTGCCGGGCCCGCTCGACGGCCGGGGCGAGCCGGGCGAGCTGGGTCTCGGCCTTGCCGAGCAGCGGGCCGAGGCTGTCGCCGAAGCGGTCCAGCTCCTTCTTGACGTTGCCGAGGTCGTCCTTGGCCCGGGTCAGCTCCGTACGCGCGCGTGTCGCGGCTGAGGCCTCCAGTTCGTCCCGGTCGAGGTCATGGGCGTCGACGGCCTCGATGTAGCGCCCACTGGCCTCGTCGATGCGTCCGCTGATCGCCTGGAAGTCGGCGACCGCCCGCCGGGCGGCGGGGGAGTCGTCGACGGCCGTGATCGTCTCTATCGAGATCCGCAGATCCCGCTGGGCGGTGTCCAGCTCGTAGAACGCGGCCGCGGCGGCGTCCTTTGCGGCCTGTGCCTCGGCCCGCTGGCTCTCCGCGCGCCCGCCGAACCAGCGCCGGGTGCCGCCGCCGGCGAACGCGGCCGGCAGCGCGAGGGCGGCGATCAGGGGCAGCCCGAGCAGAGTGAGGGTGTCCTTGAGCGCCTGACGGTGTGCGCGCGGCACCGACGACGACGAGTACGGCTGCGGTGGTGTCGCCGTCACATCCCTCTCCCGTGCTGTGTTCCGTCCTTGCGGTGCCCGGTGTCATTCTCCCACCGGTAAAGGACGAACACACGGGCCGGTTAGTTCGCGGTTCGCACCGTGACCTTCCCGTCTCCGCTCTGGGCGGACACCACGTGGTCGCTGGAGTCGGACCGGGGCACGGACACGTCGACGCCCCCGTCACCGGTCCTGGTGTCCACGCGGTAGGTGGCCTTCGGCAGTTCGACGGTCACGGAGCCGTCGCCGCTGCGGGTCTCCACCCGGTCCGGTACGGCGCCCAGTTCGAGGTGGACCGAGCCGTCGCCGGTGCGTGCGGACACCCGGCGGGAGGTGACCTCCGCGCGCATGGAGCCGTCGCCGGTGTGCAGCTCCAGCGGGCCGCTCGTGTCGGTGACCCGTACGGAACCGTCGCCGGTGCGGATGCTCAGCGGCTGGGTGAAGCCCCGGGCCCGCACACTGCCGTCGCCGTCCTCGACCTTCACGGTGATGTCCCGCGGCACCTCGATGCGGTGCTTGGCCGCGCAGTCGGCTATGACTCCGCTGCACTTCATCCGCAGCACCAGCCGGTCCTCCTTCATCGACCAGGTGACCTTCGGGTCCTTGCCGACGGCGACGGTGCCCTGGAACCAGCGGGTGACCTCGACCGTGCCCGACTTGTTCGAATCGGCGGCGACGATCTCCAGCGCCGAGTCGTCGGAGTCGACGGTGAGGGTGCGGCCCTGGAGGGCGAAGGACTTGTGGTCGGGGGTCTTGTCGTCCCCGGCGGAGGCGCCGCAGGCGGTGGCCCCCGCGACGACGAGCGCGACGACCCCGGCCGCGGCGGCGGCACGTGCGGGAACGGAACGGACCATGACGATCTCCCCCTGAACTACCCCTGGACGGGCGGCCGCGGGCACTCCGCGACCCTGCTTCGACCCTAGGGACCGGGGCTCTTGCGGGGGATCCGGGTCGCTCCCGGATTCGGGGTGGGGTTTTCCCCCGTACCGACCCTGACTTCTTCGGCCGCCGAGTAAGGGTTTGCAGGACAGGGCCCCTGGCAAGGTAGGCTGTCGACTCGTCTCGGGTGCGTAGCTCAGGGGTAGAGCGCCTGCCTTACAAGCAGGATGTCGGCGGTTCGAAACCGTCCGCGCCCACACCAGCAGAGGACCCCGGCCGATCACGGCCGGGGTCCTCTGCCGTTCACCCGGTCTCCCGCTCCGCGTGCTTCAGCCGGGAGCGGGCGTCCACGCGGTCCGGTGCGGCCACGTCCGTCCAGAAGCGGTGGGTGGTGACGAAGACCGCGAGTTCGTGTTCGCGCTGCCGGAGCTTCTCCACCTCGGCCTGTTCGTCGGGGGTCCAGCCGGGCGAGGCGGGGCGCTCGACCTTGCGCCAGCCGCCCGCGTCACTGAAGCCGTCCAGCGGCGCGACCGACCAGGGGAGCCGCTTGAGCAGGGCCGACAGCTCGGCCCGGACCTGATGCAGCTCCTCCTGACCGGCGAGGAGGTCACTCGGAAAGTCATAGGTCGTAGCCACACCACAATGCTACGCCTGTTCGATTTTGGGTTGCGAGTGGCTTCGGGAGGTTCATGCGAACGGGTGCCCCGCCGTGCCCCGTGAGGAAAGGCCGAACATCGGCAGACAGGGCGACAGCCCCTCGATCGAGACCGGGACGTGCCGGTGTGTCTCCCACCGGGCTCGCGTCAGCCTCAGCCGCCGCATCGTCGCAGGCCGGCCGCGCACCACATGCCGTTCGATCCCGTCGAGTTCGTAACCGTGCTTCATGGACACGGTGAACGAGGACGCGTTGTCCTCGAAGGCGCCCGACAGCGCCTCGAGTGCGTTCAGGCCGGCGAAGGCCAGATGCAGCACCGCGGCACGCATCTCGGTCCCGATCCCCTGCCGCTGGAAGCGCGCCCCCAGCCAGGAGGCGGTGCTCACCTGCCGCAGTACGGCGAAGTCCCGGGCGGTGACGGTCTGCAGGCCGACGACCTGGCCGTGGTCGAAGACAACGAGGTTCAGCGCCCAGTCCTCCGGTGACCAGTTCCCCCTGCGCAACCAGTGGTGCTGCACCACCGAGCGCGCCCGGTCCGCCGGAGGCAGGTCGGACCACGGCACGATGAAGGGCATGCGGTCCGGCTCGTGGACGCCTTCCGCCGCGAGCTCGCCCAACTCGGCGAGTTCCTCCTCGCCGGGCAGTCGCAGTTCCAGGCGCGGGGTGTTCAGACGCAGTCCCAGAAGGGGCCAGTGGTCAGTCAGCATGCGCCATTGTCGAAGGCGAGGGCAGCCGCGGGCATCTGATTTCCGCGCCCAGGCGGCCGGTGGAACAGGGTCAGGGAGAGCGCGGGGCGGTGCGGTCCGCGGGCGGGGGAAGAGCTCGTCCCAGGCGGGCGAGTGGGGACAACGCCATCACCACGGGGGACAGCAGCATGCCCGCGGCCGTCGCCAGGAGGCTGGTGCGCAGCCCCCACTCCTGCGCGAGGAATCCGCCGAGCAGGGAGCCGAGCGGGGTCAGACCCATGCCGACAAAGGTGATCGTGGCGGCCGCGCGGGCTTGCATCCCGTCAGGGGTGACGGCCTGTCGGACGGCCATGACCGTGACGTTCACCAGCTGGCCGCCCGTCCCGAACACGAAGCCGACCGCGAGCAGCACGGGAACCGTCACCGTGGCGGAGGCGTGCAGCGCGGGCACGCACAGGAACGCGCCGTCGCCGAGTGCCGCCGCGGACACGAGCACCGGGCCGTGGCCGAACCGGCTCGGCAGGCGGGCGGCCAGCACCGAGCCCAGGAGCGCGCCCGGGCCCGTCGCCGCGAGCGCCAGCCCGACGGCGGTGCCCGACAGGTGCAGCTCCCGCGGCAGGAAGAGCAGATAGACGGTCATCATGGCGGCGAAGGAGAACTGGAAGGCGGCCGAGGCCAGGCACACGGTCCGCAGCGCGGTGTCGCCGACGACGAAACGAAGGCCTTCACGGATGCGCCGCCCTACCCGAGGGGGACGTTCCGCGCGCCCGGGCATCGATTCGCTGCGACGGATCCGTCGGATCGACAGGAACGACAGTGCGAAGAACAGGGCGCTGGAGGCGGCAGCGATCGGCGCCGACAGCAGTGACACCAACGCACCCCCGAGGGCCGGACCGCCGATCTGTGCCGCGGACCGGCTGCCCTCCAGCGCACTGTTGCCCCGCACCAGCTGATCGCGTTTCACCAGCCGCACGAGAGACGCCTGGTAGGCCACGTCGAAGAACACGGACAGAGCTCCGACGGCCAAGGCGACGACCAGCAACGCGGGCAGGCCGAGCAGGCCGAAGAGGCCGGCCACGGCCGCGGTGCCCAGTGCCAGGGCCCGGCCCGCGTCCGTGAGGACCATCACCGTGCGGGTCCGCCATCGGTCCACCCACGCCCCGACGAAGAGCGAGAGCACCAGAATCGGCGCCTGCCCCACCGCGCGCAGGACACCCAGCTGGCCGGCACCGGCGTCGAGTGTCAGGACGGCGAAGAGCGGCAGAACGACCAGACTCGCGTGTTCGCCGAGTTGGGAGACGGTCTGACCCGTCCAGAGTCTGCGGAAGTCGGGGTTCCGCCACAGTGACGGAACGGGGCGACCGGAATCGGATACGGCGGAGGAAGCGGACGGCACGGGAATCCCTTGGGTGGAAGAAGGCTCGCCATGCCGCAACGTCAGGAACGGCACGCGGTGACAGGCCGATCACGGCCTACGACGTCAACGCGCGCTCGGACGACCGGGCATACCTCAGCTCCTCGTGAGTCACTCGCCGGACTCGAACATTAGCCCTCGGCGGCCGAACGGGAAACGCAATTGATGCCGACGTGAACCGCGCGAGGCGGGGTAATGGGACGTCGATCAGCCCCTGTTGAAGGAGCCGAGGATGACCGACAACGCCTGTCTGTTCCTGCTTGACGACCCGTCCGTACCGCTCGGGGCGGCCCCGGCCGCCGTCGGTGAGCTCGCCTGCATGGAGACTCCCGCGGTCCGTGCGTGGCTGGACGCGCAGGGCAGCACGCCCACCTCCCCGCACCTGCGCCTGCTGCCACCGGAGGAGACCGCTGCCGTGCCCGAGGGGGCGGAGCGGCTGCCCGTTCCGCTGAGCGACGAGGAACTGAGCCGGGTCCGCCACCACTTGGCACCGGAGTCGCTTGCCCGGGTCGAGGAGGAACTGCTCGCCTACCGCGACTGCGCGGACGGCCGGGACGGCCTGATCGGCCGCGCACTGGCCGCGGGCGTAGCACCGCACCGCATCGCCGAACTGACCGGCGTGGACCCCGCGACGGTGACGGCAGCGGCGGGTCAGTGAGGGGAGGCTGATGCGGGGCGCTGAGGGCGGCTATTGGAGGCGGGCACCGATGGCGGGGTTGTGGGTCTGGTTGCTGTCGGGGTGCGTGCCCCGGGGGCCGGGGGTAGGGGGCGTGGATGTCGCGAGGGTGACCGTTGCGGAGGGGTGCTGGGGGCGGGCACCGATGGCGGGGTTGTGGGTCTGGTTGCTGTCAGGGTGCGTGCCCCGGGGGCCAGGGGTAGGGGGCGTGGATGTCGCGACGGTCACCGTTGCGGAGGGGCGCTGAGGGCGGCTACTGAGGGCGGGCACCGATGGCGGGGTCGTGGGTCTGGTCGCTGTCAGGGCTCGCGCCCCGGGGCCGGGGGCCGCCACGGACCGTTGCGGAGAGGCGCTGAGGGCGGGGTGGCCGACCGTGCGTGATGCCACCAACGGCGACCCCGCGGACCCACCCGCCCTCGCGGCTCACGCCCCCGGGCCGGGGTCCGGGTGGACCGGTGACTCGATGCCGGCGCGGGCCGCTTCCAGTTGGGCGGCGAAGGCGATGCCGAGGAAGAGCGCGACCGCCGTGAGGTTGGCCCACAGCAGCAGGGCGACGAAGGCGGTGAGTGGCCCGTACACGGCGCCGAAGGCACCGCTCTCCTCGACGTACAGCGCGAGCAGCCAGGTGGCCGCCACCCACAGCAGCAGATGCACGGCCGAGCCGAAGGCCAGCCAGGTGTAACCGGGCTGCACCCGGCGCGGCGACCAGCGGAAGATCACCGCGGAGGCCACCCAGGCCAGTACAAGCCCCACGGGGATGTCCAGCGCGCTCCACCACTGCGGCCCGCTGCCCGCCCGGCCGGTGGACTCCGCCACCGCGTCGCCCACGGCCTCGCCGGCGACGAGCACGAGGAACCCGAGCACGAGGGGCAGACCAGCGGCGAGCGCGAGAACGATCCCGCGCGCGTACTTGCGCGGGAAGGGACGGTCGCGCTCGATGCCGTAGATCCGGTTGGCGCCGCGTTCGATCTGGCCCATGGCCGAGGCGAGGTTCAACAAGGCGAAGCCCAGGCCGAGCCACAGGGCGAGCGTGCTCCAGACACTGCCGTGCGCCGTGCGCCGCGTCCCCTCGAAGGCGTCCTCGACGATCTCGGCGCTGGCGCCCGGCACGATCCGGCCGAGCGTGAGCTCGATGATCCGGCCCACGCCCTCCGTGTGCACCGACGTTGCGAGGCCGACCAGCGCCACCGTGCACGGCACCAGCCCGAGCACCACCTGGAAGGCGAGGGCGCGGGCGTTGGTGAAGCCGTCCGCGTAACGGAACCGGGCGAAGGAGTCGGCCAGCAGCCGCAGCCCGCCGTAGTGGCGCAGGGCGGTGAACGCCTCGTCTCCGGAGAGCTCGTCCCCGATCATGTCCCGGGTCTGCGGGACGTGGACGGCGGTACCCATGGCGTGGACGCTCCTCGCTCGTACGGATGCTCCCTGTGCGGTTGCCCCGGGAGCAGGATTGTCAGCGCCGGCCGCCGAACTCCCACTCGTGGACCTCCACGGCCGCGTACCGGTCCGCGGTCAGGACGGCCCGTGCCCGGTCCGGGTCCGGGGCGCGGACCAGGGCCGCCGTGCCCAGCCACGCGGTGCCGTCGTCGGAGAGCAGCGGGCCGTACGCGATCAGGTCGTCCTTGTCGGGTGGTACGGCGAGGTCGGCGGCCTCTCCTGTGCCGAGCCCGAGCACCAGGTACCGGTCGCCGCCGGTCCGGCCGCCGGGGAAGTCCCACATGGTGCGGCCCAGCAGGTTGCGCCAGCGGCGCAGCAGCACGTCCCGGTACGCGCCCGCCTGGTAGTTGGGCTCGTCGAAGGCGAACGCGCGGGCGGCCGCGGGATCGGGAAGGTCGACGATGTGCACGCTCCCGGTGAGCGTCTCGCCGTGGTCGGCGAAGGTCGGGCCGCGGGCGATCAGTTCGTCCGCGTACCGGTCCATGTAGGACCAGTGCGCCTCCCCCAGCTCCTCACGCAGGGCCAGGGAGCCGGGCCGGTCGCGGTGAAAGCAGAAGAACTCCATGGCACCAGAGCCTTGTCCACCGACGGGCGGCGTCTCAACGGCATTAAGTGACCGGCGTGTTCGTCAGCTCGGCGAGCATCGGGGTCAGGCGGGTGGCGAGTTCGGGGCGGGAGTGGGCGAGTTCGGTCCTGGCGGCGGCGACCACGGCGGTCAGGGCGCGGTGGAGTTCCTCCGCGGCGAGTGAGCGTACGAGAGTCGTCGCCAGCTCGGCCGAGAGGTCGTCGGGCAGCAGGTGGGCGCCCTTCGCGTGGGCGGATGGGAGGTCGAGGTGCAGACAGGCCAGGGTGATCACGTGGTCGCGCAGGGCGCTGATCCAGTGCTCGGCCTGCCACCAGCGGCCGCGCTCGATGCACGCGCGCGCGTGGAGGGCGTGATGCCACAGAAGGCCGGTCAGGGTGTCGGCGTCCGGGGGAGCGAAGGGTTCCAGGGGGCGGGGGCGGCCGAAGACCGTCCGCCACTGCGGGCCGCGCGGGCCGAACTCGGTCTCCGGGGCGAACGTCAGGTCCAGCTCCAGCCAACCCGGCAGGAGGAACACCCGGATCACGCCCGCCCCGACGGACAGGTCCCAGTGGTGCCGCGCGCCGAGGTCGTCGTAGAGCCAACCGGTCCAGCGGTCCAGCGTCGGCGTGAGGTCGCCGCGGACGGCCAGGACCAGGTCGGTGTCGGACCAGCGGTCGCCCTCATGGTCGGCGTAGGAGCCGGTGAAGGCGGCACCGACGACGGTGTCGTCGGCCTCGGCGCGCGCCAGCAGCCGCTTCCTGAAGCGGTCTCGTTCCTCGACCGTGAACATCGGCCCTGCTTTCGTCCAAGCGTCACTGCTTCTTTGTCCATGGACCGGTCCGGCGCGCGGCGCGAGAGTCGGTCCATGGGTGTGGATCTTCGGGATTGTCGTGCGTAGGCGGGCGACCGGACAGGGGCGGACGCCGGCCGGGCTCGTCGCGCTGGCCCTCGGCGGGTTCGGGATCGGACTGACCGAGTTCCTGATCGCGGGGCTGTTGCCGCAGGTGGCGACGGATTTCGCGGTCTCCGAGGCGGCCGCCGGGCGGCTGATCTCCGGATACGCGTTGAGTGTCGCGGTCGGTGCGATCGTCCTGACCGCGGCGACGGCACAGCTGCCCCGCAAACAGGTCCTCGTCGGCCTGGTGGTGCTGTTCGTCATCGGCAACCTGCTGTCCGCGATCGCGCCGAGCTACCGGGTGATGCTGCTCGGGCGGATCGTCGCGGCGCTGTGCCACGGCTCGTTCTTCGGGATCGGCTCACTCGTCGCGCGCGGCCTGGTCGCGCCCGAGCGGAAGTCCCGCGCGGTGGCCGTCATGTTCGCCGGCCTCACGGTCGCGAACGTGCTCGGTGTGCCGTTCGGCGCGCTGGTCGGGGAGCGCTGGGGCTGGCGGGCGGCCTTCTGGGCGGTGACCGCGATCGGCCTGCTCGCGCTCGCGGGGATCGCCGCGTACGTGCCGAGTGGGACCGGAAAGACCTCGCCGAGGGAACCGGCGCCTCCCCTCGGCCTGCGCGCCCAGGTCGGCGCCTTCCGCTCCGGGCAGGTCTGGCTGACCCTGGCGGCGACCGCGCTCGGCTATGGCGGGATGTTCGGCGCGTTCACTTATATCGCGTACACGTTCACCGAGGTCAGCGGCTTCTCCTCGGGGGATGTCGCCTGGCTGCTCATGGTGTACGGCGTCGGCCTGGTCGTCGGCAACCTGATCGGTGGGCGGGCCGCCGACCGCGACCGTGACCGCACACTGGTCCTCGCACTGGTGGGCCTCGCGGTCACCCTGGCCGCGTTCGGGCTGCTGGCCACCAGCGGCACGGCGTCGGTGGTCCTGGTGTTCCTGATGGGGGTGTTCGGGTTCGCGAGTGTGCCCGGCCTGATCACCCGCGTCACCGACCACGCGCAGGGCGCGGCCCTCGCCGCCGGGGCCAACGTGTCCGCGTCCAACATCGGCAACGCGCTGGGCGCCTGGGCCGGCGGCCTCGCGATCACCGCGGGCCTCGGCTACACGGCGCCGCTCTACGTCGGCGCCGGCATCGTCCTGATCGCCGTCGCCGTCATGGCCGTAGCGGCGCAACGGGAGGGGACGGCGACGCGCGGGGGCCGTACTCCGACGGTCCGGCGATGACTTTCGGGGGTGGCGCCGGTCCTACGGGGGACGAGAAGTGCCGAGGAGAGGACCGGTGATGGCGAACCCGCACACGACGTCGTTGACCGACATGGATCCGCAGACCGCGGCAGGCAAGGTGCTCTGGCACTTCGCGATGTCGCTGGACGGCTTCGTGGCGGGACCCGAGCACGCGATGGACTGGATGACGGGGTTCTCCTTCCGGCCCGGTCTCACCGAGGAGTACGCCGGTACGACCGGGGCCGTGCTGGGCGGCCGGGACGGCTGGGACGCCTTCCCCGACCCCGGTGGCATCTACGGCGGAGCCTGGCAGGGGCCGGTGTTCGTCCTCACGCACCACCCCGAGGACGCGGGGCCCGCGGCCGGTGTGACCTTCCTGGACTGCGATGTCGCCGACGCGGTGCGGATCGCGCTGAAGGCCGCCGACGGCAAGAACGTCGAGGTCTTCTCGCCCACGATCGGCCGCCGGCTCCTCGACCTCGGACTGATCGACGAGATCGACCTCCACATCGCCCCGGTGCTGCTCGGCGACGGGATCCGGCTGTACGACAACCCCGGCGGCGCGCCCGTCCGGCTCGGGCTGGTCAACGCAGGGGATCCCACGGCCGCGGTGAACGTGCGCTACCGGCCGATCGCCACCCGCTGACCTGGGGAAACCGCCCCCGGGACACGGAGGCGGAGGGCGTTGTCAGACCCGGCGTCTACCGTGGTCGGCATGGAGATCGTGGAGGCGGAAGCGCAGGCCGAGCAGGTGTGGCTGGTGCCCTGGGCGGAGGGCGACTTCTGGCTGCTGGAGCAGACCAACAGCCCCGAGATGACCGCGCACCTGGGCGGGCCCGAGAGCGCGGAGAAGCTCGCCGGGCGGCACCGGCGGTACGTCGAGCCGGCGTCGGGACGGATGTACCGCGTCACGCTCGCGGAGGGCGGGCGGACCGTCGGCTCGGTGGGGTTCTGGGAGCGTCGGTGGCGGGACTCCGCGATATGGGAGACCGGGTGGGGGATCCTTCCGGAGTTCCAGGGCCGCGGACTGGCCGCGCAGGCGGCCCGCGCCCTCGTGGAGGAGGCACGGGCCGCGGGCGGGCACCGGTATCTGCACGCGTTCCCGAGCGTGGAGCATCCCGCGTCCAACGGGGTCTGCCGCCGGGCGGGCTTCACACTGCTCGGTCAGGCCGAGTTCGAGTACCCGAAGGGGCACTGGATCACGTCGAACGACTGGCGGATCGACCTGACGGGCGGATCGACCTGACGGGCGGGGGGACTAAGGCAGGGCTCAGCGGGCGGCGTCCGTCAACTCCCTGACGACCCTGGTCGCGACGGGCACCTTCACCCCGTGCCGGTCCGCCGCGCGCAGCAACGCCCCGCCGATCGCGTCCAGTTCGAGGGGGCGGCCGGCGTCCGCGTCACGCTGCATCGACGACTTCGTCTGCGGGGGGAAGGCGTCGTAGCGGGCGAGGGCCTGGGCAGGGTCGGAGGGGCCGCCGCAGGCAGCGCTGACCTCGGCCGTCTCCTCGACCAGGGCGGTCAGCTCCTTGCGGTGGCGGGTGCGGACGTCGCCGAGGGGGAGGCCGTGCAGAGTGGTGAGGAGGGCGAAGGGAGCGAGGAAGGACATCTTGGCCCACAGGGCGGCCGACTCGTCGTCCAGGACGCGGGTCTTCGGACCGGCCGACTCCAGGGCCGCGGCCAGGGCGTCGAGGCGCTCGCGGGGTACGGCGTCGCCGGTGAGGTCGACCTCGGCGAAGGGGCTGCCGTGCTCGATGACACCCGGCGCTACCCGGGTGGACTCCACCCGGATCACCGCGGGGGCGACCCGGTCCGGGCGGTAGCGGGTGCGGAGGGCCGCGGGGTGTTCGACGCCGTTCAGGAGGGGGACGAGCAGGCCGTCGCCCAGGGCCGTGGGCGGGACGCGGTCGAGGGCCGCGAGGAGGGAGGTGTGCTTGACGGCGATCACACAGGCGTCGACCGGTTCGCGCAGTTCGGTGTCGGCCTCCACGGGGGTCGTGAAGTCGCCGAAGACGCCGCTGCGGAGCTGGATGCCGGTCGTGCGCAGGGTGTCCGTGGTGGTGTCGCCGGCCAGGCAGATCACGCGGTGGCCCGCGCGGGCCAGGAGGGCGGCGAGGAGACCGCCGGTACCGCCGGGGCCGAGGACGGCGACGGTGAGTCGTGGGTGCGCGAAGTCGTGCGCCATGTCGGGTTGTTCCTCTCGTCGGTCGGCCCCGGGGTCGGTGGCCGCCTCGCTGAGGATCATGGCATTCGTCGGGAGCGGTGGGAAGCGCCGTTCCGTTCCTGGAGGGAGACTGTCGGTATGTGCCGCAGTATCAAGACGCTTCGTCCGCCTGCGTTGCCCGAGGAGGCGACGGAGGAGGAGATTCGGGCCGCCGCGCTTCAGTACGTGCGGAAGGTGTCGGGGTTTCGGGCCCCGGCCGCGCACAACCAGGAGGTGTTCGAACGGGCCGTGGACGTGATCGCCGAGGCGACGGCGGAGTTGCTGGCGGGGCTGGAGGTGAGGGGGGCTGCGCGGCGGGAGGCGGGGTGAGCTGTGCCTGAGCTGTAGCTGGGCCGGGGGGGCCTTGCCCGCAGCTACGGTGGCGTGCTGGCCGGCGGCGACTGTGACCCACCCAGGGGCGCGGGGCTGCGTCGATGTGCGGCTCCGCCGCGTGGGCGCGATCAGCCCCCACCGGCCCACAGCCGACCACCTACCGCGCCTGTGCCCCCTCCGGCCGCCGTCGCATCACATACGCCGCCCCCGCCCCCGCCCCGAACAGCGCGGCCACCGACACCCCCGTCGCCAGCCATGTCGCTCCCAGCCAGTGCGCGCCGAAGTAGCCGAGGGCGACGCTGTACGCGGCCCAGGAGAGGCCGGCCAGGGCGGACCAGGGGAGGAAGTCGCGGGCTCGGCGGTGGGCCGTGCCGGCGAGGAGGGAGACCACCGAGCGGCCGGCGGGGGCGAAGCGGGCGAGCACGACCAGTGCGCCGCCGCCCGCGGAGAGCGCGTCGCCGAGACGTTCCTGCGCGGTGGTCAGCCGACGGGAGCGGGCGATCGCGCGGTCGAGGCGGGCACCGCCCCGGAAGGCGAGGCGGTACGCGGCCAGGTCGCCGAGGACGGAGGCGGTGGTCGCGCAGAGGATCAGGGCCATCACGTCGGGGACCCGCCCCGTCGCCGCGCTGCCCGCCGCCGCCGCGGTCGCGGCTGTGATGACCAGCACACCACTCGGCAGCAACGGCACGAACACGTCGAGGAGCACGGACAGCATGACCATGGCGTAGATCCATGGACTGCCGGTCAGTGACCCCAGATTCTCCAGCACCGCGACTCCCCGTGATTCCCCCGTAGACAGCCATACAGCGTACGCCGAGGCTGTGACAGGAGATTCACGGGGGGCTCAAGAGATGAACGCGTTATGTTCACCCGGCCGGGCGGCTCAGACGGTCACCGGCTCTGCCGCCGGCTTCTCTTCCCGTGCCGTGCGCTTGGCGAACAGCCGGTCCAGGCCGAACGCGCCGGATCCGGTGAAGACGAGCAGGACCAGGGCCCAGCAGAACATCGCCGAGGCCTCGCCGCCGTTCTCCATGGGCCACAGGGCCATGGGCTGGTGGACCTTGAAGTACGCGTACGCCATGGATCCCGCGGCCACGAACGCGGCGATGCGGGTGCCCAGGCCGAGCAGGACGAGGCCGCCGCCGACGAGCTGGATCACGGCCGCGTACCAGCCGGGCCAGGTGCCGGTCTCGACGGTGCCGCCGGTGCCCGAGGCACCGCCGAGGACGCCGAAGAGGGAGGCGGCGCCGTGACAGAGGAAGAGCAGGCCGACGACGATGCGGTACAGGCCGAGGGCGTATGGCTGGGCGCTGTTCAGGCGTCCGGTCATTGTGGGGGACTCCTTCGGTCGGGTCGGTCCCACAGGGGGGTCGCCCCAGGGGGATGGAACCGAGTGAGTCATCCACGTTAGGTGTGCCTAACTGACGCTTTCAAGTTCAACTTTAGCCAGTCGTTTGCCCCTGCTGTCCCTTCCGTTTCACTGGCAGCCGCACGTAGAACGGCTTTCGCCGCCCGTGTCGGCGACCGAAAGCATGTCCGAATCTGCTATCGGGGGAGCCGGGACGCCTCGCGGCCGCTCTCGCCGGTGAGTTCGGACTCGGAGACCTTCACCAGCCGCGGCCGCCCCGCACCCGACTCCCGCGCCTGTTCCAGCCGGAGCAGGGCCGAACGGCCGTGCAGCGTCAGCGTCATGAGCTGGTTGCCGAACCAGGGGCCGCCCGTGTGCCGCCAGGAGACCGGCGGTTGCTCACAGCGTCCGTGCCGGGCGAGCCGCCGTCCGAGCGCCCGGGCCGTCGCGCTCCAGCCGAAACGGAAGCCGAACCGGATCCAGCTGGGGACGGAGTTGTGGACGGGGGAGCAGGTGAGCTGGAGGACGCGTGCGTCCGGTCCGCCGGTGTGCCACTTCGGCTCGGCCACGTACGCGTGGTGCACGTCCCCGGACAGCACCAGCACCGTCGCCGGTGCCTCCGGTCCCGAGCCCACCTCGGCGATCAGGTCCGCCAGTGCCGCGAAGGACGTCGGGAACGCCGCCCAGTGCTCCAGGTCCGCCTTCCGCCGCAGATCCTCCCCGAACCGGGCCCAGCGCGCCCCGCGGTCCCCCCGGCACAGCGCCGCGTCCCACGCCTCGGCGTCGTGCACCAGATGCGGCAGCAGCCAGGGCAGCGAGGTGCCGATCAGGAGGTGGTCGTAGGAACCGCGCTCATCGAGCACCTGGTCGCGCAGCCACTCCGCCTCGCCGGCGTCCAGCATCGACCGGCTCTCCTCGTCGAGGACGCGGGCCGCGCGCGAGTCCACCATGACCAGCCGCACCCGCCCGAAGTCGCGCCGGTAGCTCCAGCGCACGGAGGCCGGTTCGGCGTCGGCCCTGCACGTGAAGGCGCGCAACTCGTCGGTGCCGTCCGGGGATTCGCGTACGGAGGCGTAGAGCGGGTCGGCGGCCAGCTCGGCGGGGGTGAGGTTGCCCAGGTGCTGGTACACCCAGTACGACATCAGACCGCTCAGCACCCGCTCCCGCCACCACGGGACGGCCCGCATGTCCTCGACCCAGGAGGCGGAGGTGTTCCAGTCGTCGATGACGTCGTGGTCGTCGAAGATCATGCAGCTGGGCACGGTGGACAGCAGCCAGCGCACCTCGGGGTCGAGCCAGGACTCGTAGTAGAGGTGGGTGTACTCCTCGTAGTCCGCCACCTGGTTGCCCGGCGGCTCGCTCGGATCGCGGCGGGCGGCCAGCCACTTGCGGGTGGCCTGGGAGGTCTCGTCGGCGTAGACCTGGTCGCCGAGGAGCAGGAGGGCGTCCGGCCGTTCGCCGTCCGGGTCGGCGGCGATCCGGGCCGCGAGGGTGTCCAGGGCGTCCGGGCCGACGGGGTCCTTCTCGCCCTTCGGGGGCGCGGCCCAGCGGCAGGAGCCGAAGGCGACGCGGACGGCCTCGTCCTCGGAGGGCGTACGCATCACGGACGGCGGGAAGGGCGAGTCCGCAGGCGGCCACACGTGGGTGCCGTCCAGGAACACCTCGTACGACCGCTCGGTGCCCGGGGTGAGGCCGCCGACCGGGACGAGGGCGTAGTAGTGGCCCGCGATCTGGAAGGTGTGGGTCTCGCCGCCGGTGCCGTCCGAGCAGCGCACCTCGGCGGTGCACGGACGGCTCGTCTCGACCCACACGGTCGCTGACGAGCCGTCGACGTACCTGAGCAGTGGTCCCACCCGCAGATCAGCCACGTGATCCTCCTCCGTCGCCCCGTACGGTACGGAACGACGGAGGTTCGCGGGGAGATTCCGGTCACGCAATCGTCAGCAGTTGGCGAGGTAGTTCGTGAGCGCGGTCTTCTCCGCGGAGTCGACGGAGAGGTCGTAGTAGTACTTCACCTGGACCCAGGCGCGGACGTAGGTGCAGCGGTACGAGGTGACCGAGGGCATCCAGGTGGCCGGGTCCTGGTCGCCCTTGGACTGGTTCACGTTGTCCGTCACCGCGATGAGCTGGGGGCGGGTGACGTCGTTGGCGAAGGACTGGCGACGGGCGGTGGTCCAGGCGCTGGCGCCGGAGTCCCAGGCCTCGGCGAGCGGGACCAGGTGGTCGATGTCCACGTCGGAGGCGGCGGTCCAGGTGGCGCCGTCGTACGGGGAGTACCAGCTGCCGCTGGTGGAGGCGCAGGCGGAGTCGGTGACGACGTTCGTACCGTCCCGCTTGAGGATGTACTCACGGGTGTTGCAGGTGCCGCTGATGGTGATCCACGTCGGGAACAGGTCCCGGGCGTAGCCGGTGCGGTTCTCGGTGGCCACGGTGAGCGAGGCGAGGTAGGTGCGGGCGGTGGCCGCGCTGACCGGGGTGGGGAGGGCGGCGGAGGCGGTCGGGCCGTTGAGAACCGCGACGGAGGCTATGAGCGCGGTGAGCGCGCCGAGTATGCTGAGCCGTCGACGCGCGTAGAACTTCGGCATGCGAACTCCCTTGGGGGGTGGGGGTGTTGGAGCGCGAGCGGTTGAATGCTCGCGGCTCCGTGTTGCGGGGAGATGTGCGTACGGTGAGAAGTTAATGACGTGGACATGACACGACAAGGTTTATGGCGAAACGATCACGTAGGATTGACGGCGTTGAAGGGGAGTAGCTCTTCGCCGGACCGTCGACATACTGCTCAGCTCGTCTGAGCCGGCGCCCGGAGGCAGGTCTTCAGGGACCGGCCAGCGAGACCTTCGGCCAGTAGTGCACTGACTGTGTGCTGCCGTGCCGAGGCGTCGTTTCGCAGGAACACTCTCGGTGGGGTGGCCCCGACCGATTGAGGACCCTTGATCAGCTTTACCGCGACGGCCGTCGTCTTCGGCGTCGTCTTCCTGGCCGAACTCCCGGACAAGACCGCGCTGGCAGGCCTCGTCCTCGGCACCCGCTACCGCGCCTCCTACGTCTTCGCGGGCGTCGCCGCCGCGTTCGCGCTGCATGTCGCGCTCGCCGTCGCGGCCGGAAGCGTCCTGACCCTGCTGCCGCAGCAGATCGTTCAGGCGCTCACCGGTGTGCTCTTCCTGGGCGGCGCGGCCGTCCTGCTGATGAAGAAGGACGAGGACGACGAGGAGATCCGCAATCCCGAGGGCCAGTCCTTCTGGAAGGTCGCCGGGGCCGGGTTCATGCTCATCCTGGTCGCCGAGTTCGGGGACCTCACCCAGATCATGACGGCGAACCTCGCGGCCCGCTACGACGACCCGCTCTCCGTCGGCCTGGGTGCGGTCCTCGCGCTGTGGGCGGTCGCCGGACTCGGCATCGTCGGCGGAAAGGCCCTGATGAAGCGGGTACCGCTGAAGCTGATCACCAGGGTCGCGGCGCTGCTGATGCTGGGGCTCGGGGTGTGGAGCCTGGGGGAGGCCGTGGCCGGATGAGCTGAACGGCCGGTGAACTGTTCCGGGCGATTTCCGGGCGATTTGCGGGCGGTTTCCGGGGTCGGTGGCGGGAACCGCCTCCAGTTTTGTACCGTAGAGAAACAAAGTGGCCTCCGCCCGTTTTCCCTGACCGGCGGGCGGGGCCGCCTTGTCTCTTCCGTCTGCGCTTGGAGTTGCCGATGACGGCCACCGCCGCCCCCGCCGTGCTCACCGCCCGCGCCCTTCTGCTCGACATGGACGGCACGCTCGTCAACTCCGACGCCGTCGTCGAGCGCATCTGGCGCCGCTGGGCCGAGCGCCACGGGCTGGACGCCGACGAGGTCATGAAGGTCGCCCACGGTCGCCAGGGCCACGCCACGATGGCCGCCCTGCTGCCGGACCGTCCCGTGGAGCAGAACCTCGCGGACAACGCGCGCATGCTCGCGGAGGAGACCGCGGACGTGGACGGGGTCGTGGCGATACCGGGCGCCCCGGAGTTCCTGGCGTCCTTGGCGGGACTGCCGCACGCGCTGGTGACCTCGGCCGACGTTCCCCTGTCCGCGGCGCGGATGGCCGCGGCCGGACTGGGGCTGCCGGAGATCCAGATCACGGCCGAATCCGTGGGCGCGAGCAAGCCGGACCCCGAGGGGTTCCTCAAGGGCGCGGCAGAACTGGGCGTGGCTCCGGCGGACTGCGTGGTCTTCGAGGACTCGGGGGCGGGGATCGCGGCGGGTAAGGCGGCGGGGATGCGGGTGGTGGGGGTTGGTGCACGCGCAGGCGCGCACGGGCCGGACGTCGTGGTGCAGGACTTGACGCAGGTGAGGGTGGAGCCGGTGGGAGACGGCTCGTTTCAGCTCTACGTGAGGTAGATGTTTTTAGGGGCGCGGGGAACTGCGCGACCAGCCCCCACCGCGGCCGCACCCGAAAAACGACCTATGGCTCCGCGGTCTCCGACTCCAACCGCTCCCGAGTGACCAGGTCATACACCCCGTACTCCGCCACCTGGATCCCCCGAGCCCACTGATACCGGCTCACCGCGTCCTCGACACCCTCGTTGTAGTGCCCACTCGCCTTCCGCGAGTACAGCCCGACCTGAGTGAGCCGCAGTTCGAGCTCAACCACCTCCGCCCCCTCCGACCCCCGCCGCAGAACCGGCGGAGCCACCACCGCATCCGAGTCCGCCGCCGAGTCCGTCGCGGCGGAGGCCGTAGGGCTCGCCGTGGGTTCGGCCGGCCGGGACGGTGTCGGAGAGGCACTGGACCGCGACGGTGACGGAGACACCGACGGACTCGCGCTCGCCGTAGGAGACGACGGCACCGAGGACGGCCGCCGTACGGACTCCGTGCTCGTGGACGGCGACACCGGCGCCGGGGTCGTGGTCGAGTCCGGGACCGCCGGGCGTACGTCCCGCGGCGCCGCCTCGTCCCGTGACGGCGACTCGTACGCGAACAGCCCGCTGGCTAAGCCGGCCGCGGCGACCACGGCCACGACCGCTCCGGCCGTGGCGAGGAGGACCGTACGGCGTCGGGTGCGGCGCGGTCGCTCCTCGGCGGCCGGGCCGGGAACGGCGTCCGCCTCGAACAGGCTCAGGTCGAAGGGGTTCGGCCGGGCCGGCACGGCACGCAGCGGCATCGTGGCGTCCGGCGCGGGTGCGGGCACCCTCGGCACCGGTGCCGTCTCGTCGTCCAGTTCCACGTACGGCCGTATGCGCAGCGGATCGAAGTCCTCCGCCGCGGCCGCCTCCGCCGTACGCGCGTCGCGCAGCGCGTCCGACGCGCGCTGGGTGCACCCGCAGGACGGGGTGTTGTCGGCCCCTCTCGGCGCCCCGCACTCCGGGCACTGGTGGCTGTTCGACTCCGCCATGTGTTCGTCCCTCCCCTCACAAACCCCAGAGATTATGCAGAACCCCTCCACAGTCGGCGCACGGAAGCCCCCGGAATGCCTGCTTCCAACAGGACTCAACAGGCCATAAACGGTCACACCGACCACGATGGAAAAATAACGAGAGCCCCGGGAGGACTTCATGGCAGCGGATGCGCACGATATGACGGGGAATGTGCGAGACGCGCGGGAACCGCACGTGTCCGGCAACGTCCTCGTCTCGATCGGGGCCCTGCTGCTCGGGATGCTGCTCGCCGCGCTGGACCAGACGATCGTGTCCACCGCGCTGCCCACCATCGTCAGCGACCTCGGCGGGATGGACCACCTGTCCTGGGTCGTCACCGCGTATCTGCTGGCCTCCACGGCCGCGACCCCGCTGTGGGGCAAACTCGGCGACCAGTACGGGCGCAAGCGGCTGTTCCAGACCGCGATCGTGATCTTCCTGATCGGGTCGGCGCTGTGCGGAATGGCCCAGGACATGGCCCAGTTGATCGCCTTCCGGGCGCTGCAGGGGCTGGGCGGCGGCGGGTTGATGGTGCTGTCGATGGCGATCGTCGGCGACCTCGTCCCGCCGCGCGAACGCGGGCGCTACCAGGGGCTGTTCGGGGCGGTGTTCGGGGCGACGAGTGTCCTCGGGCCGCTGCTGGGCGGGCTGTTCACCGAGCATCTGAGCTGGCGGTGGGTGTTCTACGTCAATCTGCCGGTGGGCGCGGTCGCGCTCGCCGTGATCGCCGTGGTGCTGCGGATTCCGCGCAAGTCGACGAAGCACGTCATCGACTACCTGGGGACCTTCCTCATCGCCGCCGTCGCCACCTGTCTGGTGCTGGTGGCCTCGCTGGGCGGCACGACATGGGGATGGGGATCGCCGCAGATCGTCGGGCTCGCGGTGGCGGGCGTGCTGCTCGCGGTCGTCTTCGTGGCGGTCGAACGGCGGGCCGCGGAGCCCGTGTTGCCGTTGAAGCTGTTCCGGATCCGGACCTTCACCCTGTCCGCGGTGATCAGCTTCATCATCGGGTTCGCGATGTTCGGGGCGATGACCTATCTGCCGACCTTCCTCCAGGTGGTGCAGGGAGTCTCGCCGACCATGTCCGGTGTGCACATGCTGCCCATGGTGTTCGGGCTGCTGCTGTCCTCCACCGTCTCCGGGCAGATCGTCAGCCGCACCGGGCGGTGGAAGGTGTTCCCGGTGGCCGGCACCGCGGTCACCACACTGGGGCTGCTGCTTCTGCACCGACTCGACGAGACCAGTGCCACGTGGGTGATGAGCGCGTACTTCTGTGTGTTCGGGCTGGGGCTCGGCCTGGTCATGCAGGTGCTCGTGCTGATCGTGCAGAACGCCGTCTCGTACGAGGATCTCGGCGTCGCCACCTCCGGGGCGACCTTCTTCCGGTCCATCGGGGCCTCGTTCGGCGTCGCGATCTTCGGGACGGTCTTCGCGAACCGGCTCGGAGAAAAGCTGGCCGACGCGTTGCGCGGGGTCCAACTGCCGCCCGGGGTCTCGGTGCCGGGGCTGGAGTCCGACTCCCGGGGGCTCGCGGAGCTGCCGGCCTCGGCACGTCCCGAGGCACTGCACGCGTACGCCGCGTCGATCACCGACGTCTTCCTGTACGCCGCGCCCGTCGCGTTCCTCGGGTTCGTGCTCGCCTGGTTCCTCAAGGAGGACCGGCTGCGGGGGTCCGTCACGGCACCCGACGTCACCGAGACGCTCGCCAGCAATCCGGTGGAGCGGTCGTCGTACGACGAGGTGTGCCGGGCGCTGTCGGTGCTCGGGACGCGGGAGGGGCGGCGGGAGGTCTATCGGAAGATCACGGTTCGTGCGGGGTACGACCTGTTGCCGAGCGCCAGCTGGCTGGTGCTGCGGATGCGGAGATACGGGTGGGTGGAGCCTGCGCTGCTCGCCGAGCGGACCACCGTGCCGCTGCGCGTGATCATCGAGGCGGCGCGGCAGGTGGAGGAGCGGGGGCTGGCCTCGCGGGACGGGCTGGAACTGCTGCTCACGCCACGGGGGCGGGAGGTCGCCGCGGACCTCGCGGAGGCTCGGGAGGCGTCGCTCGCGGAGCTGCTGGGGGACTGGTGGGGGCCGGAGCGGCCGACGGATCTCACCCAGCTGGTGAAGGATCTGAACGACGAGCTGTGCGGTTCGGATCGGGAGCAGCCGCATGGTGGGTCGGGGGTGAGGTGAGGTTGTCTTTCGGCTGCGGGTTCGGTGGGAACCGCGCGACCGGCCCCCACCGGCCCGCAGTCGCTCCTCGTCGCGTACACATATGCGGAGGCGGTTTGAAGCAGTTGTTCGAGGCAACCCGGCAGACATGTCAACAGGCCTGATCATCGCTCTGATCGTGATCGTGGCGGCCGTCCTCGTCGTGGCGGCCGTCCTTACCCTGCGTGGCCGTGGCCCGCAGCACGGCCGGAGCCTGAAGCGACGCTTCGGGCCCGAGTACGGCCGCGCCGTGGCACGGCACGACGGGGACGAGAAGGCCGCCGAGCGCGAACTCGCGGAGCGCGTCGAGCGGCACGGATCCCTGCGCGAGCAGCCCCTTGAACCGGCGGAACGCCAGCGGTACGAGGACCGCTGGACGGCCGCCCAGGAACGCTTCGTGGACTCCCCCCGGGAGGCCGTCGCCGAGGCGGACCGGCTGCTCGCCGATATCGCCAAGGCCCGGGGGTTCCCGGACGGCGAGCAGTACGAGGAGCAGTTCGCCGCGCTGTCCGTGCACCACGCGGACCATGTGCACGGCTACCGGCGCGTGCACGCCGTCGCGGGGGCCCGAGCCAACGCAGGACGGGACGGCGACGGCCGGGAGGACACGGAGGAGATGCGCGCCGCCATGCTCGAGGCGCGAGCCCTCTTCGAGGACCTCGTCGGACCGGCCCGGAGCCGCGAGGAGTCCCGTACACCCACCGGTGAGTCCCACACCCACGCGGGTCAGCCGCGCGACGGTCGCAGCGACGGCCGGGGCCACCTGCCGTGGGCATTCAACAGGCGCCACGCGAAGGGGAGTTGAGCGACATGGCGGATGCCGCAGACAGGACCGGCAAGGACATGAGGGACGACCGCACGGGCGGGCGCAGCCCCCTAATGGCTCCCACCGACGCGCAGGCGCCGGACGTGGACCCGGCGACGGGCCGCTCCGCGGACACGACTCGCGGTGAGCGCCGTGAGCCGGTGCCGGGCGCCCCGACGGCGACCGGCCGGGACGGTGCGCGGGGGGCCGAGGGCTCGCCGGGCGGCGAGGGCGGCTTCGGCGGTGCCTCGACCCCCGGCGGCGACAGGGCCTCCGGCTTCGGCCGTGAGGCCGGAGGCTTCGGTCGTGACAGCGAGCCTTCGGGCCGTGAGACCGCGCAGGGACGGAACACCGGTTCCAGCGCCGGGGCGGACGTACACAGCGCCTCTGCGCACGAGTCGCGGCTGCTGCCGCACGACGAGTGCGACAAGCTCGGTATGCGGCTCCAGCACGCCGTCGCCGGGTTCGTGGACGAGCCCAGGTCCGCCGTCGAGGAGGCCGACCACGTACTGGAGGAGGCCGCCGCCCGGTTCGCCGACGCGGTGAAGCAGCGTCGGCGTACGCTGCGCAGCTCCTGGCAGACCGGTGACGCCGGTGAGGGCAAGGCCACGACTGCCGGTGACACCGAGCAACTCCGGCTGGTGCTGCGGGACTACCGCGAGCTGACGGAGCGGCTGCTGCACAGCTGACCCGCGGTCCAGATGTACGACCGGCCTGTCGCCCGGAGTCGGGCGGCGGGCCGGTCTTGGGTACCTTGCACCGGACACCGCCGTGCCGGGCGATTTATCATGCGGCGGCGGCAGGTCAACGGGGTTGCCGCGCAAGGACCTTTCAGGAGGAGCGCACGTGCTCGAACTCACCATGGCCGTCGTCACCGCGGCGGAGGAGGGTGCCACGGCCGGGATGCAGATGGCCGAGGCGCCCAGTGACCCGGGCACCGTGCTGCGCGTGGGCCGGGACAAGTCGGTGTGCCGGCTCTCGACGCCCGACGACTGGCTGTTCGTCTCCCGGGTGCACCTGGAGTTCCTGTGCGGGCCCGAGGGCGTCTGGCAGGTGACCTGGTTGCAGGGCTCGCAGCCCGATCCCTCGTCCGAGGTACAGCTGGTGGCCGGGGCGTACGCCCAACCGCTGGTCTACGGCGGCAGCGTGACCCTGCCCAGGGGCGGCAACGGCGAGATCATCATCCGCGACCGCACCGCCCCGCGCAGCGTCAACGTCGGTTTCTACCACGAGGTGTGAAACCCGGGGTCACTCCAGGAACCGGGTCACTCCAGCACCCGGGCCAGCGCGAAGCCGTCGTAGCCCTTGCTTCCGACGGTCTGGATCGCCGTCGCGCTCAACCTCGGGTGCCCGCCGATGAGTTCGATGGCGGTGCGGGTGCCCTGGACGTCGGGGGCGGGGTTGTCCGGGTCGGCGACCCTGCCGTTGCGTACGACGTTGTCGACGACGATCAGGCTGCCCGCGCTGGTGAGCTTGAGCGCCCACTCCACGTAGTGCGGGTTGTTGCCCTTGTCGGCGTCGATGAAGACCAGGTCGAAGGGGGGCGGGTTCTCGTCGGCCAGCTGGGGGAGGGAGTCCAGGGCCGCGCCGACGCGGACCTCGACGATCTTGTCGAGGCCCGCGCGGGCGATGTTGCGGCACGCGACCTCGGCGTGCTTCGGGCTGTACTCCAGTGAGACCAGGCGGCCGTCGGCGGGCAGGGCGCGGGCCAGCCAGATGGTGCTGTAGCCACCGAGCGTGCCCAGCTCCAGGATGGTGCGGGCGCCCTGGATCCGGGCCAGGAGCTGGAGGAGCTTGCCCTGTGGTGCCGTGACGGCGGCGTGCGGGAGGTCGGCGGCCTCGCTGTCGCGCACGGCCGCCCGGAGTGCTTCGTCCTCGGGCGCTAGGTGGGTGGTGAAGTAGTCGTCGACGTCGTCCCAGAGCTGCGACTCGCTCATGCACCTGTGCCTTTCATATGTCTAGTTAGAGTGGCTAACTAGCTGCGCTAATGAATATAGTCCGGCACCAGGTCGCTGTCAGTGGATTTACCGCTGCGGGGGCGAGCCCGGCAGCGGCCGTCCCGCCGACTCCGTCATGAACCACACCGCCACACCGCCGATCACGGCCGCGGCCATCATGTAGTACGCGGGCATCATCATGTTCCCGGTCGCGCCGATCAGGGCCGTCACCACCAGCGGGGTCGTGCCGCCGAAGAGGGACACCGAGATGTTGAAGCCGACCGAGAGGGAGCCGTAGCGGACCCGGGTCGGGAAGAGGGCCGGCAGGGCGGACGGCATCGCCGCCGTGAAGCAGACCAGCAGCAGGCCCAGCGCGCCCATGCCGAGCGCGATCGCGAACAGGCTGCCCTGGCGGATCAGCAGCAGGGCCGGGACGGACAGGAACAGGAAGCCCGCGCAGCCCGCGGCGATCACCGGGCGGCGGCCGATCCGGTCGCTCAGGGCGCCCGCGAAGGGCTGGACGACCATCATCAGCGCCATCACGGCGAGGACGACGAGCAGGCCGTGCGTCTCGTCGTACTTGAGCTCGCTGGTCAGATAGCTCGGCATGTACGACAGCAGCATGTAGTCGGTGACGTTGAAGACCAGGACCAGGCCCACGCAGAGCAGCAGCGCTCGCCACTGGCCGGTCAGCATCTCGCGCAGCGGGACCTTCGGGCGGCTCGACCCGGCCTTCTCGGTCTCGGCCGCGAACGCCGGTGTCTCCTCCAGGCGCAGCCGCAGATACAGGCCGATGACACCCATCGGGCCCGCGATCAGGAACGGGATCCGCCAGCCCCAGGACACCAGGTCCTCGGTGGACAGTAGGGCGGTCATCAGCGTGACCAGGCCCGCGCCGGCGATGTATCCGGCCAGTGTGCCGAACTCCAGCCAGCTGCCGAGGAATCCGCGCTTCCTGTCGGGGGAGTACTCGGCGATGAAGGTGGACGCGCCCGCGTACTCGCCGCCGGTGGAGAAGCCCTGGACCAGGCGGGCCAGCAGGAGCAGCAGGGGCGCTCCGACGCCGATCGTGGCGTACGACGGGATCAGGCCGATGGAGAAGGTGCCGGCCGCCATCATGATCATGGTCACGGCGAGGACCTTCTGGCGGCCCACGCGGTCGCCCAGCGGGCCGAAGACCAGGCCGCCGAGCGGGCGGACCAGGAAGGCCGCGGCGAAGGCGCCGAACGTCGACAGGAGTTGGGCGGTCGGGTTGCCGGACGGGAAGAAGACCTTGCCCAGGGTGACGGCGATGTAGCTGTAGACACCGAAGTCGAACCACTCCATGGCGTTGCCCAGCGCGGCGGCCTTCACGGCGCGCTTCACGAGGGCCGGGTCGACGACGGTGGGTTCGGGCGTGTCGGATGTGTCGGGCGTGTCGGGAACGTGGCGGGTGTGAACGGTCGGGGGGAGGGCTGGGGCACTCGGCAAAACTTCGCTCGCCTGCCTTTCGACGGGGACAAGGGCAAAAAGCGACCATAAGGGGACTTGCCGGGATCACGTGCGGTCCCCTGTGGTCACCGTGTGTGCATAAACGTGGTGTGTGCAGGTACTTGGTCCTTGATCCGATACCCGGCTTTGCCGTTTGCATGTGATCCATCTCGCGCCGTGGATGAGCGACGGCACGCACGGCGGACTATCGTCATTCGGACAAAACGAGAGCGGACGTCAGGTGAATCCGGGGTTGCCTGCGTCCCTCCTCATGGACGCGTGGCACGACGGGACGAGAGGCCGACGAGGCGTGGCGAATGCGGAGCACAGTGGGACCACGGAGGTCCACGCGCGGCTGCGCGCGGCCAGGCTCGCCCTGTGGCTGGTGGCGGCCATACTCGCGGTACGACAGGTGGCCGTCGTCCTCGGTACGCCCAGAGGCGAGCGGCTGACGGACCTGGAGACCTGGGTCGGCCCGGACGGTGTCCTGCATGTGAAGGGCTCGCTGTACGACTCGACGCAGTTCACCGGTACCCCGTTCGGGGGACTTGTCCTGAAGCCGCTCACCCGTGCCGCCGAACAGGCCCTCGGCTGGGGCTGGACCTTCGGCACCCTGCTCCTGGTCGTCGCCCTCGGCCTCGTCGCCGCCCGCGCCCTGCCCCAGCCGGTCGGCCGCCGGGTCTCCCTGCTCGCCGCGCCCGTCGCGATCAGCCTCCTGATGCTGTCGCTGCCCGTGCGCAACACGCTCTACCTCGGGCAGACCAGCATCATCCCGGTCCTGCTGGTCCTCGTCGCCTGTTTCACCGTCCGCGGTGAGCGGGTCAGCGGCCTGCTCATCGGACTCGCCGCCGCCCTCCAGCCCACGGTTCTGCTCTTCGCGGCCCTGCTCTGGTTCACCGGCCGCCGCCGGGGCGCGCTGACCGCGGGGGCGACCTTCGCCGCGAGCACCGCGCTCGCCTGGGCCGTGCTGCCGCACGACTCGTACACCTACTGGGTGCACCACATCGCGGGCACCGGCCTCGGCGGCGCCGCCGACGACCTCGCCAACCAGTCGCTGCACGGGCTGCTGCTGCGGTTCGGTCTGAACGGGCCGCTGGAGATCGCGCTCTTCCTGGTGCTGGGCGCGGCCGTCGCCACCCTCGGCGTACGGCGGGCGGTCGGGTACGCGCGCGACGGGCAGCTGCTGCTAGCCGTCGCGATCACCGGGTGCGCGGCGATCGCCGTGTCGCCGACCACCTGGCAGCACCAGCTGCTGTGGGTGCTGCTCGCGGTCGTCGGGCGGGTCGGCAAGCGGGCCTCCGACCGGTATGTGTGGCCGGTCGCCGTCGTCGTGGTGATGACCCTGCCGGCGAAGATGATGCTGCCGAACATCTCGGCGCTGTACACGCTGCGGGACAACGTGGTGCTGCTGGCGGCCCTCGCCGCCGCCACGGTGATCCCGTTCCTGTCCCGGACCTCGCCCTACTACCGGTCGCCGATCCCGACGGAGTACGCGGCGCCGGTGCCCGCGCGGTTCGGACGGGTGCCGCTGCTGCCGTTCCTGCGGCGGGTGCTGACGCGGCCGAACCTGCTGCTCGAACTCCTGCTGATTCGTGTCACCTACGCCGCCTACCAGCAGGTCAGACTCGCGGCGACCGGTGGCAGCAACTCGGCGGGGCGGGCCACGGCGGAGAAGCACGGTCACCAGATCCACGATCTGGAGCGGTGGCTGCACATCGACATCGAGCACTGGGTCAACCACGCGGTCGTCAAGGTGGGCTGGCTGCGCGACTTCTTCGACTTCTACTACGAGTCCTTCCACTTCGTGGTGCCGCTGAGCGTGCTGGCCGTTCTGTACTGGCGGCGGCCGGTGGACTACCGCTGGGCGCGGGCGTCGCTCGGCTTCGCCACGCTGTTGGCTCTGGTGGGGTTCTGGCTGTATCCGCTGGCTCCGCCCCGGTTGATGCCGGCGCTCGGGATCATCGACACGGTGCACGGGGTGCAGGACTTCTCGAAGCCGGACTACGGGACGCTGACGGCTTTGACGAACCAGTACGCGGCGATGCCCTCGCTGCACTTCGGGTGGTCGCTGTGGTGCGGGGTGGTGATCGCGATCATCGCGCCGAGGTGGTGGATGAAGGCGTTGGGGCTGCTGCATCCGTTCTTCACGGTGTCGGCGATCGTGGCCACCGGGAATCACTGGGTGCTGGATGCGGTGGGGGGCGCGGTGGTTGTCGCCGGTGGGTTCGGGTTGTCGTACGTCTTCCAGGGGCCTCGGGGTCGGATGGTCGCGGTGGCGGCGGAAGCCCATGAGGAACGGGCGCTGGTGAAGAGGTAGCGCCTCCTGGGGTGCCGCGATGGGATGGTCGGCGGGTGCGCGCCGGCGTGGTTTCTCGCGCCGCCCACGCGGCGCAGCCGCACGTGGATACGGCCCCGCGCTTCGGAGCGGTGCGGGTGGGTTTCAGTCGCGGGACCAGGCGGCGCTGTCGTAGGTCCGTTGCACGGTCGACCGGCGGGGCTGAACCGGTGGATCGCCGCCACCCGGGCCCTGCTGGAGAGGAGACCGGCCTGCCCGTGGAGACCCTCGCGCGTCGCGTCGGTCCCTCCTCGGCCGTCAACCTGCGCCGCCGCTTTGCGAGGCCATGCGCGGGGAGCGCAGGCCCGCGTCAGTCGCCCCCGAGGCACATGTCGTTCATGAGGATCGAGGTCCAGCGTCCCGCTGCCCGGTCGAGGTGTTCCGCGCACCGTTCGAGATCCGCGCCGTGGAGCGGCTGCGGTGCTTCCGCTCCCAGTGCCCTGCACATCTCGGCCATGTCCTGCAGAGCGCTTCTCACGTCCTTGGCCAGGGGGAGGGGCAGTCGGGCCGGGTCCCCCGCCTCGCCCGATGCCTGACGGACGGCCTGCAACAGCTGCCCCGTCCGCAGGACGAGCGCTCCGGTGTGCGCGGTCAGGTCCTGTGTCACGCCAGGGTTCCTCTCCCTTGAAAACCGCCGGGTACGCGCTGCCGCGGGGGAACGATCACAGCGGGTACCCGGCGGCGGTTCATGTCCGGCCGGGCCGGAGTGCCGCTACTTGAAGACCGGCAGGTTGCGCGCGACCCACTCGCTGAAGGGGCGGGCCGGACGGCCGAGGACCTTCTCCACGTCCGGCGAGACCTTCTGCTCGACCGGGAGCGGCGAACCGAGGACGTCGAGGGTGCCCTTGACGACCGCCTCGGGCATGAACTGGGACATCGCCTCGGTGGCCTGCTCGCGGGTCAGCTCCACGTACGTCACCTCCTCGCCGAGGACCTCGGAGAACATGGCCGCCTGCCGCCGGGGACCGACGGCCTCGGGGCCGGTCAGGACGTACGTCTGGCCGGAGTGACCGTCCTCGCGCAGCGCGGCGACCGCGACGTCGGCGATGTCCGCCGGGTCGATGACGGGCAGCGCGACATCGCCGAAGGGGGCGAACACCGTGCGCCGGCCTCGCACCGACTCGACCCACGCGTAGGCGTTCGAGGCGAAGCCGGCCGGCTGGAGGATCGTGTACTCCAGGCCCGACTCGCGGACCGCGGCCTCGAATTCGCGCAGCCGGTTGTGCGAGGCGGTGTCCGTCCGCGTACCGGCGAGCTGGGAGGAGACGAGGACGACACGCTTGACGCCGGCCTCCTTCGCGATGTCGATCAGGTTCACGGCCGCCTCGCCGGGCCCGTTGAGCTCGCCGGCCAGCAGGATGAAGAAGGCGTCGGCCCCCTGGAGGACGGGCTTGATGCTCGCGAAGTCGCCCAGATCGGCCTGAGCGGAGCGGACGCCGGCGGGAAGGCCGTCGGGCTGTGCGTTGCGCGACACGGCCACGACATCCTCGCCCGCCTCGGCCAGCGCCGCGACGAGCGGACGGCCGATGTTGCCGGTGGCACCGGTGACAACGATCATGAAGAGCTCCCTGAAGAGTGGGGGTTGGGTGAGGTCGCCGCTGCGGAGGAGCCGCGCCGTACGGGCCGCACAGTGCTCCTGGCCGGCACGTTCTGGACGTTAGCATCCGCGGAATAGTAGGTACCTAGGGGAAAGTGACTTCCCGTCTGGTACCCGCCGTACGCAGCGACGAGAGTTTTCCCGAGCCGTGCGAGCGACTCGCGCGCCTCGGGAGGTCCAAGGACCTCGACTCGCTCGCCCAGTCCGGCCAGCCGGGCCGTCAGGGCTTGTGTCGAGGGGCCGTCGACGGTGAAGCCGACGCGTCCGTCGGGCTGCGTGTCCGTGACGCGCAGTCGTCCGCCGAACAGTTGGGAAAGCAGGGGCAGGACGTCGTTGTCGGCCCGTCCGTACACCGTCGCCGACGACATGCGCTCGTCCATCCGGCGAGTCAACTCGCCCCAGGTGGAGGTGAGTTCGAAGCCGTCGGGGCGGTGGGCCGGTTCGCCGACCGGGGTGACGGAGAGGATCCGGCCGAGCCGGAAGGTGCGCGGGCGGCCCCCCGCGTCCTGGGTCGCCACGAGGTACCAGCGGCCGGACTTGGAGACCAGACCCAGGGGGTGCACGGTCCGTTCGGTCGGCGTCCGGCCGGGCGGGGCATAGCCGAGCACGACCTGTTCCCCGTCGAGAACGGCCCGCTCCAGCGCGCGCCGGTGTTCACCACCCGCGCCTTCCTCCGTCCGCGACCAGTCCTGCGGATCGGCCATGACGGACCGCGTGGCCGCCTCCGCGCGAGAGCGCATCGGCGCGGGCAGCGCACGCATCAGTTTCCGCAACGCCGACCGGAGTTCGGGGGAGGGCGAGGGCAGTGCGGTGGCGAGGAAGAGCGCTTCGGTCTCGCCGGCGGTCAGGCCGGTCAGATCGGTGCGGGCGCCGCCGACCAGCTGCCAGCCGCCGCCACGGCCACGCTGCGAGTAGACGGGGACGCCGGCCGTTCCCAGCGCTTCCAGATCGCGCCGTGCCGTACGCTCCGAAACCTCCAGCTCCCGGGCCACCTCGCGTGCGGTCACCTGCCCGCGCGCCTGAAGCAGTAAGAGCGTCGCCACCAGACGATCTGCCTTCATTTTTCATCCTTTTGCAGAACAGTCCACTAGATGGCCGGTTTTACAGTGATGCTGCTGGACATGACTACTTCTTCCCACGTCGGTGTGGACCCACGACAGGGCCTGTTCAAGGCCGTTGACCTCGTCGGCGGCACCCTCGCCGCCCTGCGCCCCGAGCAGTACGACACCGTCACTCCGTGCCCGGAGTTCTCGGTCCGCGACATGGCCAACCACCTGGTCTCCGTCGTGCGCCGACTCACCGTCATGGGCACGGGCGGCTCGTTCATGAGCGTTCCGCACTTCGCCCAGGACGTCGCCGACGGCCGGTGGGCCGAGGCCTTCGCGGTGTCCCGCAAGGAGTTCGACACGGTGTGGTCCGACGACGCCGTACTCGGGCGCGAGATCGGTCTGCCCTGGGGGCCCGTTCCGGGTGCGGCCGCCGCGGTGATCTACACCAACGAATTCGTCCTGCACGCCTGGGACTTGGTCAAGGCCACCGGCCAGAGCCCCGAGTGGGATCCGGCGATGCTCGCCGGCCCGCTGGCCGCCATGAAGCAGGCCGTGCCGGCCGAACCGCGGGGCGGCCAGGTCCCGTTCGGGCCCGTGGTCGAGGTTCCCGACGACGCGCCCGCCATCGACCGGCTCGTGGGCTGGTACGGACGCCGTCCCTGACCGGACGACGGTCGGGGGGACCGGGTGAGTCGGACACCCGCCCGGTCCCCGGCGGTGCCGGCTCAGGCCCGCACCGCTTCGACGATGCTGCACAGGCCGCCGCCCGGCAGGACGCGGGACAGCTTCAGACCGACGCGGGAGAACAGCTCGGTGTACTGGGCCTCGCTGCGCTGGACCCCGTCCGCGTGCGCCATCATGTTGAGGTCCATGAGCTTGACGGTCAGCGCCTCGGTGCCCTCCGGTGGCATCACCGCCTCGACGAGCAGGACCCGGGCGTCGTCCGTCATCGCCTTTCGGATCGCGCCGAGGATCAACTCGGCTTTGTCGTCCTCCCAGTTGTGCAGGACGTTCACCACGACGTAGGCGTCACCGCCGGCCGGCACCGACGCGAGGAAGTCACCGCCGACGACCTCGACCCGGTCCCGCACACCGGCCTTGTCGAACTCGGCCCCGGCGCCCGCGACGACCTCGGGCTGGTCGAACAGCACCCCGTCGACACCCGGGTTGGCTTCCAGGATCGCCGCGAGGAACTGGCCGTGCCCGCCGCCGACATCCACCACCTTGCGGAACCCGCTGAAGTCGTAGGACGCCACCGCGGGCGCCGTCACCTGGGACGAGGTGTCCGTCATCGCGTGGTCGAACAGCGTGTTGACCTCGGGGTGTTCCAGCATGTACTCCCAGACCGGCTTGCCGTGCACGCTCTCGAAGACGGAGCGGCCGGTGCGCACGGAGTCCGCGAGTCCGGTCCAGGTGAAGCGTTCCGCCGCGGTGTTCACCCAGCGGGCGAAGTTGCGCATGGAGTCAGGGGCGTCACTGCGCAGGGCCCGGCCGACCTCCGTCAGGGCGAAGACCCGGCCCTCGCCTTCCTCGAACAGTCCGAGATCGGCCGTGGTGCGCAGGAGCCGGTACAGGTTGGTGGGGTCGACGTCGAGCTCCTTCGCCAACCGGCCGACGTCACGGGGCCCTTCGGCCAGGGCGTCGGCCACGGCGAGTTCGGCGACCGCGCTGACGGCGGCCGCGACCCAGCTGGACATCGCGAGTTGGAGGATCCGGGCGGAGGGAGGGATCTGGCTGGTGGCGGACTGCACTGCGGTCACAGCCTTTCGTTGAGTGTCCGGGGAGGGGTGTCCGGGGAGGCGCCGCCCGGTGGCGTGACACCCGCGGGTGCCACGCCACCGGGGTACGTCAGGCCGCGCCGACGGACTGCGGGAAGGTGAAGAATCGAGCCGGGTCGTACTTCTTCTTGATCGTCACGAGGCGCGCGTAGTTGTCGCCGTAGTAGGACTGCTTCCAGTCCGACAGCGCGGGGTCCATGTAGTTCACGTAGGTCCCGCCGTTGGAATACGGGTCGATCGCGTTGAAGCCCGCGTCGGCCCAGCTCTGCGCCACGCTCTTGTTGGCCGCGGTCGCGGCCGCCGGGTCGGCGATCGTCGAGCGGTAGCTGACGCAGAACAGCGTGTCGCGGTGGGGGTAGGCCGTGGCGCCGGCCGTGAGGTCGTTGGCCACGCCACCGAACCAGTGCATTTCCAGGGTGCGCATCTGCCCGGCCGAACGCTGTCCGTCGAAGGCCTGCATGACCTCGGCCCAGCCGCCGGTCGGCAGCGGGTCGGTGACCATGCGCATCCGCTCGACGCCGAAGGCGGGGCGGGTCAGCTTGCCGGCGGGGGTCTTCTCGGAGCGGCGGCAGGCGTCCTGGCTCAGGCTGCCGCAGCCGAAGATGTTCATCATCAGGTCCCGGTAGGACACCGTCATGTCCTGACGACCGGCCGGCTGCCCGGTCAGGGCCAGCAACCGGGCGGTCTCGGCGGCCAGTTCGGCCGACGTTCCCCGCGAGACCAGGGTCACCGTGGTGGTGGGCACGGCGCCCGGCTTGGCGTTTGGCAGCGTGATGTACGTGCCACCGGTGATGGTGCGAGGCGCGTTCACGAGCCACCGGCCAGCGCCGTCGAGCACCTCGGCGGAACGCTCGTAGGGGAAGAAGAGGTAGGAGACCAGCAGGTCACCCACGACGTGGTGCTTGAGGGTGTACGACGTGACGATGCCGAAGTTGCCGCCGCCACCGCCGCGGATCGCCCAGAACAGGTCACTGTTCTGGCTCGCCGACGCCGTGACCGTGCGGCCGTCGGCCAGGACCACCTGAGCCGAACGCACCGAGTCGCAGCCGACGCCCAGTGAGCGGGTCATGAAGCTCAGACCGCCACCCTGCAGGAACCCGCCGGCCGCGACGGTGGCGCAGCCGCCGCTGCTCAGCGCGTACCCCTTGTCGGCAAGGGCGTTGAGGACGTCGACGTTGAGCGAGCCGGGGCCGATGGTGACCGTCTCCGAGCCGACGCTGATCGCGTTGATCCGGGACACGTCGATGACGAGCCCCTTCGATGTGGAGACACCGGCGTAGTTGTGCCCGCCGCTGCGCACGGCGACGGCCAGACCCTTGCCCCGTGCGTAGCTGATGGCTGTCGCGACGTCCGCGGCGTTGGCGCAGTAGGCGATGGCCTGCGGGTTGATCACGTCGTACTGGGCCAGTTCGAGCTGTTTGGCGACCGCGTAGCCGGAGTCGGCCGGCAGTACCAACTCGCCGTTCAGTTGCGCGGCGAGCGAGCTCCAGGAGGTCTCGGCGGTCGGCGTGGCGGCGCTCGCGAGGCCGGTCACCGGTGCGACCTGCGACAGTACGGCGGCGGTGCCCAGGCCGCCGGCCGTCGCGCCCAGTATCTTTCTGCGACTGATCATGTGGAGTCCAGGAATCCGTTCAGGTGGGAGAGCCAGGTGATGAAGAGGGTCAGGAGACTTTGCGGCCGCGCAGGCCCTGCTTGACGGCGCCGGCCAGGAACGAGCGGCCCAGGTCGCGCATCTCCTGGGGACCGGAGGTGATCGCCCACCCCATGAACCGCATCATGGTGGGGGTGGTGGCCCGGAAGAAGCGGAGATCCTCGGGACCCTTCCAGCCGAAGGGCGTGTTGACCGACTCGCACGCGCGTATCGCCTCGAAGACGATGTCCGCGGCCTTGTCGCCGTCGATCTCCCCCGCCTCGTAACGCTCACAGGTCTCGGCGGTGAGCTCGAAGAGGTGCTTGAAGGCGGGGCTGTCCGGCCACCACAGACCCGTGTAGGGGGAGTTCTCCAACTCCTTGAAGTGGCGGTCGTCGCCGTCCGTCTCGAAGAGACGGCGTGCCCGGATCTGGCGCATCGTGGCGGGCGTGGTGAAGCAGGCCCAGACGCGGAACACGGCGTTCCACAGCCGGAAGTGGCTGAAGGCGATGTACGAGCTGTTGACGATCTTGTCGTTGTGGTCGAGGAGCCCCTGCTCCAGGCGCTCGACGTACTCGAAGCGCTCCGCGGAGAACTCGTCGTCGCGCAGGGCGTCCAGAAGACGCCAGGCGAGGGCGTCCACGACCTCGAAGGTGTTGGACAGACCACGCGAGTACAGCGGGTCGACGAAGCCCGCGGCGTGCGACATCAGGCACCAGCGGTCGCCCACGGTCTGCTTGGACGAGTACTGAATGCGGTCGGGGGTGCTGACCCACTCGCGGATCCGGCTGGCACCCTCGAACTGCCGCTTCACCGCCGGGTACTTGTCGAGGAAGTACTGGAACTCCTGCTCCGGAGTCATGTCCTTCGACTTCGGGTACAGCCGCTCGTCGAGGGTCAGCCCGACGCTGCAGACCGGGTTCTTGGAGTCCTTGTAGTTGTCGAACGGGATGATCCAGAACCAGCCGCGCTCGATGTTGTGGTGCAGCGTGCCACCGTGGAAGGGGGAGTCGGCCGGCGGACGCAGCGCCTCGGGGTAGTTGCACACGTCGTCGTACGGCTTGATGCCCACGTAGTGGGTGAACATCGAGCGTGCGTGGTGCTTGAGCCGGGACGGGCTCTCCCGCAGGTCGAACTTCTGCGCCAGCGGGGAGCGGAAACCGCTCGCGTCGATCAGGTACCTGGCGCGGAAGACCTCACCGTTCTTCCCGGTGACGGTGACACCGTCGTCGTCGAAGTCCAGGTCCGTCGCCAACCAGTTCTGCCGGATCGTGCAGCCGTACTTGGCCGCGACGTTCAGGTAGTACGAGTCCGTGTCCTGCCGGTACAGATGGATGGCCTCGGTCAGCATCTTCGGGATGACGAACATGGTCGCCTCACGAGGATCCGGCTCACGGTTCTCGCGGTGCGTCACGAACCCGAAGCTCTGCTTGCGACCGTGGTGCGGTCCCATGTGCTCGGTGATCGCCTTGATGTCGAGCATGTGCTTGATCTCGGGCACGTCGTAGCGGACGGCCAGGATGTGCAGCCATTCGACAAGCTGCGGGTTCTGCGACTCGCCGACCGCGAACCGCGGGTGCTGGCCGGCGTCGATCAGCGTGACGTCGACACCCTGTCGCGCCAGGATCGAGCCCATGATCGAGCCCGCCAGGCCCGATCCCAGGATGAGGACGTCGGTCTGGGTCGCGTCACCGGCCGCGCGGGCCTCGCTCTGTGTCTCGGCCTTGGTGGGCAAGACAGCACTCTCCTTCTGCCTAGTTCTCACGGTGTCCTTGGCCGATGCCTCAGGCGCGGGGCTCTCCGAACCACTGCGCGAGGGCGTCCGTCAGGCCGTCGACGGACCCCGCGGGGCTCGCCCAGGCGACGTAACCGTCGGGACGCACCAGGAGGTTGGCCGCCGGGGCGCCCTCCTCCGGGCGGCGGGCGGTCACGATGTCGACCCGGTCCGCCCAGGCGTTCGCGACCTCACGCAGCCGCGCGTCGTCGAACATGTCGAGCAGGACCGGCCGGCCGGAGTGCAGGAGTTCGAACGTGGTGGTCTTGGTGTCGCCGGACAGCAGATCCTGCTCCGGAAGCCGGCGGCCGAGCAGGGGGTGGCCGCCGGGGGCTGCGCCGTAGGTGATGTCCAGGCCGGTGACGAGACCGACGAGGTGGTGCCGGACCGCCTCGATCCGCACCAGCTCACCGAACAGGTCGCGCAGCGGCTGGGCTTCGGGGCCACCGAGGTAGAGGGTGCGCTGCGTCAGGGTGTTGGTGATGACGCGGGCACCGACCGGGTGCCGCTCGGCGTGGTAGGTGTCGAGCAGACCCTCGGGGGCGTGCCCCTTGATCTGCGCTGCCAGCTTCCAGCCGAGGTTGATGACGTCGCCGACGCCGGCGCTGATGCCCTGCGCCCCGATCGGCATGTGGATGTGGGCCGCGTCGCCGGCGAGGAACACCCGGCCCTTGCGGTACTCGGCCGCCTGCCGGCTGGCGTCGGTGAAGCAGCTGGTCCACAGCGGCGTGGCCGTGCTGATGTCCTCGCCGGTCACCCGCTGGAAGGAGGCTGCCACCTCGTCGAAGGTCGGCGGTTCCTGGGTCGGCCGGACGCCGGCGCCGCGCTCGAAGACCACGACCCGGGTGGCGTGCGGGCCGAGCGGGAGCACGACCACCATGCCCGCCTCGCTGACCTCGCCGGTCGGACGCAGACGCACCGGGACACCGGCGACATCGGCCATCTTCATCTCGATGGTGGCGCTGACGCCGGGGAAGTCGATGCCGGTCAGGCGGCGCACGGTGCTGCGGGCTCCGTCACAGCCCACCAGGTAGCGGGCGCGGAGCGTCTCGCCGCCCGCGGGGCCGGTGACCTCGACGCTGACGCCGTCCTCGTCCTGCGCCAGTCCGACGACCTCGTGTCCCCGGCGTACGTCGGCGCCCAGGCCCACGGCCCACTTGCTGAGGATCGCCTCGGTGCGGGACTGCGGTACGCCACGTACGCCGAAATTGCCGCCCTCGACGATGGTGTAGTCGAGCGGAATCCCCCCGAAATGGCCGCCGGGCATGGATTCCATCTCCCCGAATTCACCGAGCAGTCCACGCTGCCCGAATTCTTCGAGGGTGCGGGCCGAGAAACCGAGAGCGCGGGACTGCTGCATCGGTTCCACGAGCCGGTCGAGAGCGATGACGGATATTCCCTGAAGGCGCAGCTCCCCGGCGAGCATGAGCCCTGAGGGACCTGTACCGGCAACAATCACATCGGCGTTGTACGCGTCCATAATTCCCTCTCCCAGTGGCGTTTCCACCAGTATTCCGGGACTATCGCGGAAGATGAACGGCTGCAGATACAGGAAACTGACAAGTTCGCAAAGAGGTTGCGCGGAACGGGTTCAGCGCAGGCCCAGTACGCGATCGACGGTGATCTCGATGACGGCCAGGCCCGGGGGTTGCGGGGGCGGCGCCCAGTAACGCCTGGTGTACCGGCGGATCCCTTCCCTGAGCCGCTCCGGATCGGTGGAGACGACGGCCGCCCCCTCCAGCGTGATCCAGTCCCCTCCGGCCACCTGGCACACGGCGGCACGGGCGCCGCCCGCGCCCAGCAGGTTGCGCGCCTTCTGGCGCGTGACGGTGGTCATGACCCGCACCAGGCCCGCCTGTTGGTCCCAGGTGAACCGCACGGGTGCGACGTGCGGCGTCCCGTTCTCCCTGATGGTCGTCAGGGTTCCCAGGTGCTGATTCTCGGTCAGGAACGCCTCGGTGGCGGCGGTCAGGGCTACGACGGTGCCGCGGGCCGCGTCGGACATGGACATACAACTCCCAGGAGAGTGAGGTGAGTTCGGCGGTCACAGGGGCGGCGCGGGCCCGGCGCATGTGGATGCCGGGAAGCTACCATCCCCGATAGAGTGGGTACCTAGAGGAAAGCGACTATCCAAGAGGTGACCATCGTGCTGAGGAGCCCCCAGGGAGCACCCGCGGCGGAGCAGGCGTGCCCGATCGCCCCGGTCGTGGACATCGTGTTCAGCCGCTGGACCACGCCAATCCTGTGGACACTGCACGCCCGCGGTGTTCAGCGCTTCGTCGAACTGCACCGCAACATCGGCTCCATCACGCCCAAGGTGCTGACGCAACGGCTGCGCCAGCTCGAGCGGGACGGCCTGGTCGTGCGTACGCACTACCTGGAGGTGCCGCCCCGTGTCGAGTACCGGATCAGCGAGCTCGGCCTGAGCCTGGCCCCGCTGTTCGCCTCGCTCGCCGAGTGGTCGGCCGGTCATCTGTCCTCCGTGGAGGAAGCGCGGCGGGCGTTCGACGAGGCGGACAACGAGACCGTCTCGCGCTGACCTGCCCGCCGCGCGCGGTCAGCGCCCGTGCGCCGGCACGGGCTCGCCGAGTTCCCGCATGGCCCCCTGGAAGAAGAGCAGCGGGTCCTCCTGATCGGCCGGTGCGCCGAGCCCGACGACCTGCCCCAGGAGGATGCTGTGGTCACCGCCTTCGTACTCGGTGGCCACCCGGCACTCCAGATGCCCGAGGGCGTCGCTCAGGACCGGGAGGCCGTTGCCGGTCCTGTGGTGCGGGGTCTCGGCCAGGCGGGCGGTGTTCCTGCCCGCGAACGCCCAGGCCACCGGCTCCTGACGACGGGTCAGGAAGTTCACGACGAACCCGCCTGAGCTGCGGATCACCGGCAGCAGCCGGGAGTTCTCGTGCAGGCATATCAGTACCAGCGCCGGGTCCAGGGACACCGAGGTGAAGGAGTTCACGGTGGTGCCCGCGGCGTCGTCACCGGTGCCGGAGGTGATGACGGTGACACCGGTGGCGAAACTCCCGCACACAGTGCGTAGCGCGCGTCCGTCGATCGACGCGTCCGGGCGGGAGGCGGTGTGCGGAGCGGTGGTCATGGCGTCCCTCTCATCAGGTGCGCAGCCGGTCGAGGTCGGCAGCGGGTTCGACGGGTGTCGGCGCCGAGTCGTCCCGGTCCTGGCCGGGAGCGGGACGGCGGCTGAGCAGCGGGCCCGCCATGGCGGTCGTGACCAGGGCCATGACCACCAGCATGGTGAACATGCGTCCGTCGAGGACGCCCAGGCTGACGGCTGCGTTGAGAATGATCAGTTCGGTCAGGCCGCGGGTGTTCATCAGCAGCCCGAGGTCTCTGGTGTCCCGCCAGGACATCCCCGCGAGCCGAGCCGGCACCACCGCGCCGATGAGCTTGCCCGCGCAGGCCACCGCGATGATCGCGATGAGGGCCACGACATCGCCGCCGGTCAGGGCGCCGAGGTCCACTCCGAGCCCGGTGACGATGAAGAAGACCGGGAGCAGCACGGTGCTCACGTTGTCGACGGGCCGACGGACGTGCTGGACCAGCAGGGTGGCCGGCTCGCGGGGCATGACGAGGCCGAAGAAGAACGCTCCGAAGATGGCGTGGATGCCGATCCACGTCGTCAGCCAGGCCGACGCCAGGGCGCCCGCGCAGAGGAGCGACAGGAGCAGCGTCCATCGTTCGGCCGCGGCCAGACGCCAGGTCAGGCGTGCCGCCAGCGGCCGGACGACCAGCACCATCAGAGCCACGTAGGCCAGGCTCAGCGCGCCGATCCGGGCCAGGTCGGCGTAGTCGCCGTCCGAGGCCACCAGCGCGGAGACATAGGCCAGCAGACACCAGGCGAGTACGTCGTCGATGGCGGCGCTGGCCAGGGACAGCGAACCGACGCGGGTGCCCAGGAGGTTGTTCTCCGAGAGGATCCGGGCCAGTACCGGGAACGCTGTGATCGACATGGCCGTACCGAGGAACGTGGCGAACGCGCTGAAGGGGATCTCGTGTCCGGCCACCGTCGAGTGGTGGGGGTGGAGCACCACGGCCAGGGCGAATCCCAGGCCGAAGGCCACCGCGATCGAGGACACCGAGATCCCGGCCGCGAGCCCGGCGTGCGGCCGGATCAGCCGCCGCTCGAACTCCCAGCCCACGAGGAACATGAAGAGCACGAGGCCGACTTGGGAGACCGCCGACAGCAACGGCCGGACGTCGACGGGGAACAGACGCTCGGTCAGATCCCCTGGGAGCAGGCCGAGGAGACTGGGACCGAGCAGGATCCCGGCGGTGATCTCGCCCACCACCGCGGGCTGGCGCAGCCGTCGCGCCAGCCGGCCCAGCAGGGCCCCGGCGACCAGCACCAGGGCGATGTCGGCCAGCATCACGGCCACCTTCATCTCCTGCGGGTTCGCCGCGGCCAGCTCGCTCACCGTGCCCCCTGGGGCGCGGGCGCCGAACCACGGGTCCACAGCACGCGCAGGGACAGCGAGGAGAGCCGCCAGCCCTCGCTGGTCCGGCGGGCCTGCGCGGTCGCGAGGGTGCCTGCCTGGAACAGCGGGTCGTCCGCCGCGCCGGGGTGATGGACGTGGGTGGCGAGGACGTTGGCACGCAGGACGGCGTGGTCGTCGTCGGCCCCGGCTTCGACGACCACCGAAGATCCCAGATGCTGTGTCGCGGCGAAGGCCCGGCGCGAGCCCAGGTGGAACGCGGCGAGGCCGTCGATGCCCTCGTGCCGGCTCATCGGGAACTCGATCCGTGCGTCCTCCGCGAAGAGCGCACGGGCCCACGCGTCGTCGATATCCTCATCGTCGAGAGAAATGAGATACCGGCTCAGGAGAGCTCCTGCCTCAGTTTTTTCCTGTCCTGAATCCATTACCCGAGCATGCGCGTCTTTTCCTCCGGTCGCCAAGACTTCTTTTCAGATTCCTGACCGATACCGAGAAAACCCGTGACGGCCTTCTCCGGTTCTTGGCAGAGCTGCCCCAAAAGTTGAAATTTCAGCTCTTCAATTCGTCCTTACGGCTTGTCATGCTTCTTCCGTAGCGCACTTTCCGCCGATGAAGGAGACGAGAGAATGCCGAAGATCGCAGCCGATGGCCAGCATCTGACGGTCCTCAACCTGTTCACGACCGACACCGCGGAGAAGCAGGAGAAGCTGCTCGCCGCGATGCGTGAGATCGTCGACGCCGCCGCCTACGAAGGTTGGATCTCCAGCACGGTCCACGCGGGCCAGGACAAGTACGGCACGGCCAACTTCATTCAGTGGCGCAGCACCGAGGACCTGGAGACCCGCTACGCGGGCGAGGAGTTCAAGCACCGCACGCTGCCGCTGTTCGGCGAGATCACCACCTCGATCCGGCTCCTGCAGAACGAGATCGCGTTCACCCAGCAGAAGCCGGCGCTCGACGGCGTGACGGAGATTTCCCCGACGCGCGACGACTACACGGCCATCGAGCTGTTCGGTGTGGCGGAGGCCGACCAGGAGGAGCTGGTCGACGCCCTGGGCGCTTCGCAGCGGTACCTGCTCGACGTCCCCGGCTACCGCACCCACACGGTTCTGCGCGGTCTGCGGGCCCGCGGTGTCGAGGGCAAGTTCGTGGTGGTGTACTCCCAGTGGGACAACAAGGAGGCGTACGACGCCCACCGCGCCGTGCCGCAGTCGGAGCGCGTGCCGGACCGTCAGAAGGTCGACTCCCGGGTCCGGTCCCTGCAGACCTGGCAGGACGAGAACACCTACCGCGTGGTGCACACCCGCGCGACGGGCGAGTGATCGTTCCTTCGCCGGTCGGCCGCTGCCAGGGTTCCCCCGCCCCGGCAGCGGCTTTCGCGTCCTCGTGGGGCCCGTTCGGAGCCGACCCGGCGGCACTGGACGTATGGCTGCTGCCGCCTCCCGAGTCCGCGCGCGACGTTCCGGACCGCGAGCTCGACGCGTACGAGCGACAGCGTGCCGCGTCCTTCCGCCATCCGGTGGACCGCCGCATGTACCTGGCGGCACACGTGGGGCTGCGCCGTGTTCTCGCGCTGTACACCGGCATCGAGCCCGCCGGCCTCGTGCTCGGAGGCGAACACCATCGCGGTGACGGGCGTCGGTACGGACGGCCCAGGGTGCTGCGAGTGCCCGGAGCACCGCAGTTCTCGCTCTCGCACAGTCACGGCCTGGCGCTCGCGGCCGTCGCCCGCGCCCGAGTGGGCGCCGACGTGCAGCGCATCCCGACGGCCGCCACGGTGGAGGCCTGCCTCCCGGCGTTGCATCCCGCCGAACGCGAGGAGTTCCTGTCGCTGCCCGACCACGCGCGAGCGGCGGCCTTCGGCCGGCTGTGGACGCGCAAGGAGGCGTATCTGAAGGGCTTGGGCACCGGGCTGACCAGGGCGCCCGCCCTCGACTACCTGGGCGAGGCCGAGCCCGCCCGACGGCCTGCCGGGTGGCTGGTGGGGAATGTGCCGCTGTGTGTGGGGCACGTCGGCGCGGTGGCGCTGCTCGGCACCGGTGACTGGCAGGTCGCGATGCGGTCGGTGCCGGCCGCACACCTGTATGCCGTGGACGCGGTGAGCGCGGTGCGCGCGATCGGCGGCATCGAACCCGGTTTCCGTACGGTGCTGCGGGACCCGGCTCCCGGCTCCGCCGGGAGATAGCCGGGCGGGAAGCGCCGAAGGGCCGCGGAGTCGTGCCGGACTCCGCGGCCCTTCGGGGTGCCGGCCCCGTGGTCACAGGGCGCTGCGCCAGCTGCGCGGGCCCTCGAAGCCCGTCGTGCGTTCGGGCCGCCGCCACCGGGCCACCGTCTGCGCCCGGCGCGCCCGGTCGTCCGGTGCGATACCCGCCGCGAGGGAGCGGGACAGCAGCACCGCGGTCAGGGCGGCGAGCTCCTCGGGCGTCGCCGAGCCCTCCACGAGCCGGAACAGCGGTGCCTCGGTGGGGGATTGGGGTGCTGACATCGTTCCTCCTCGGCTCACTGGGGCGGGTTGCCGTGCTTGCGGCTCGGCAGATCCGTGTGCTTGCTGAGCAGCATGGCGAGCGAGCGGGCGAGGACGTCCCGGGTCTCACCCGGGTCGATGACGTCGTCGACCAGACCTCGTTCCGCCGCGTAGTAGGGGTGGACCAGCTCACGCCGGTACTGCTCGATCTTTTCCCGGCGGGTGGCCTCCGGGTCGTCCGAGGCCGCGATCTCGCGCCGGAACACCACGTTGGCGGCACCCTCCGCGCCCATCACCGCGATCTCGTTCGTCGGCCAGGCCAGGGCGATGTCCGCGCCGATGGAGCGTGAGTCCATCACGATGTACGCGCCTCCGTACGCCTTGCGCAGCACCACCGAGACCCGCGGCACCGTCGCGTTGCAGTACGCGTACAGCAGTTTCGCGCCCCGCCGGATGATGCCGTCGTGTTCCTGGTCCACGCCCGGCAGGAACCCGGGTACGTCGATCAGCGTGACCAGCGGAATGTTGAAGGCGTCGCAGAACTGGACGAACCGCGCCCCCTTCTCACTGGCCCTGATGTCGAGGACGCCCGCCATGGCGGCCGGCTGGTTGGCGACGATCCCGACGGTGTGACCGTCGACGCGGGCGAGACCACACACGATGTTCTGGGCCCAGTCCGCATGCACCTCCATGAACTCACTGTCGTCCACGATCTCCTCGACGACGGAGCGCATGTCGTACGAACGGCTGCCGTCGGTCGGCACCAGGTCCAGCAGGCTGTCGCAGCGGCGGTCGGCGGGGTCACCGGTGGCGGCGGTGGGCGGCAGTTCCCGGTTGTTCTGCGGGAGCATCGACAGCAGGTAGCGCACCTCGGCGAGGCACGTCTCCTCGTCGTCGTAGGCGAAGTGGCAGACACCGGAGGTCTCGGCGTGCACGTCGGCGCCGCCGAGGCCGTTCTGGGTGATCTCCTCGCCGGTGACCGCCTTGACGACGTCCGGTCCGGTGATGAACATCTGCGAGGTCTCGCGGACCATGAAGACGAAGTCGGTCAGGGCGGGGCTGTAGGCCGCGCCGCCCGCGCACGGGCCGAGCATCACCGAGATCTGCGGGATGACGCCGGAGGCCTTGGTGTTGCGCTGGAAGATGCCGCCGTAGCCCGCGAGAGCCGAGACACCCTCCTGGATACGGGCGCCCGCACCGTCGTTCAGGGACACCAGGGGCGCGCCGGCCGCGATGGCCATGTCCATGATCTTGTGGATCTTCGTGGCGTGGGCCTCGCCCAGCGCGCCGCCGAAGATCCGGAAGTCATGGGCGTAGACGAAGACCGTACGGCCCTCCACCGTGCCCCAGCCGGTGACGACGCCGTCGCCGTACGGCTTCCTGGCCTCCAGGCCGAACCCGGTCGCCCGGTGTCGGCGCAGCTGTTCGACCTCGCTGAAGCTTCCCTTGTCCAGCAGCAGCGCGATGCGCTCGTGGGCCGTCAACTTGCCCTTGGCGTGCTGCCGTTCGGTCGCCGCGGGGTTCTCGCCGTCCCGGGCGAGTGCTTTGCGTGCGGCCAACTCATCGAGTCGGCCGCCGAGTTCGTCGGATGTCGCGAGCGCCATCTGCGGTTCTCCTTCTCTGACAGCGGTGGACGGATGCCTGGTGTGCGGTACGGACCCGGGTCACCGGGCAAGGAGCGCGGCCAGCTCGTCGAGGGTGCTCGCCCGCAGGACCTCGGCGGGCACCTCCGTACCCAGAGCGCCGCGGATCGCGCCCTCCAGGCGCAGTGCGTCGAGCGCGTCGAGACCCTGGGCGCCCAGCGGCAGGCCGGGCGAGAGGCGGTGTGCCGGCGGCACCGCGAGCAGCTGCTTGAGCTCCAGGCACATGTGGTGAGCGATGGCCTGCACACGTGCCTCGGCGGGGAGAAGGCGAAGTGCCGCCAGATCCCGGAGCCGGTCGAGTCCGGCCGGAGCCGGAAGGTCAGCCGTGGTCATGAACGTCCTTTCTGTCGTGATGGAGCTGAGGACTGGTCACCGCGGACCCACCGGGCAGCGCCGCGTCCCGGCGTCGGCGGAGCACGGAAGGGGCCGCCGCGGCGAGTGCCGCCGCGAGGGAGGCGAGCCCTCCCAGGTACAGGCCCGAGCGGGCACCGGCGCGCATGCTGAGCCAGCCGACCAGCAGCGCGCCCAGCGGGGTGAGGCCTTGCAGGATCAGGGTGTAGAGAGCCATCACCCGGCCGCGGTACGCCGGGTCGCTGCCCAACTGGACGCGGTGGTTGGCGGCTTGGACGAAGTAGATGCCGGCGAACCCGGTCAGTCCGACCAGCACGGCGGCGCTCACGTAGTCGGGGGACCAGCCGGCCACCGTCTCCAGCACCCCGAAGGCCGCCGCGGAGGCGATGACCGTCCTGGCCGCCGGACGTCCGCTGCGCGCGGTGGTGGCGAACGCGCCGAGCAGGGAACCCGCCGCGAACGCGGAGCTGAGCAGACCGAACGCCGAGGCGTCCGCGTGGAAGACCGCCTTGGCGAGCAGCGGCAGAGTGAGCTGGAAGTTGAAGCCGAACAGGCCGATCGCCGCCACCAGGAAGAGCGGTACCAGCAGATCCGGACGGCCGCGCACATGACGCAGACCGTCGATCACCCTGGCCGCGCGAGCGGGCCGCCGGGTACGGATGAACTCCGCGGGGCGCATGAGACGTAGCGCCGTCACCGTGGCCAGATAGCTGAACGCGTTGATCAGCATGACCGGACCGACCCCGAACCCGGCGATCAGCACCCCCGCCACCGCGGGCCCGGCCATGCGGGCCGTGTTGAAGTAGGCGGCGCTCAGCGCTGAGGCGTTGGGCAGCAGGTCGGCACCCACCAGCTCGACGACGAACGCCATGCGGGCGGGCACCTCGACCGCGTTGACGCAACCGAGACACCCCGCGAGGAGACAGATGTGCCAGAGCCGGGCCGAGCCCGTCAGCACCAGAAGCGCCGAGACCAGCGCGAGGAGGCCCGCGGCCGTGTTGGCGACCATGAGCAGCAGCCGCTTGTCGTAGCGGTCGGCGAGGCGGCCGCCGTACAGGGTGAACAGCAGCAGCGGGGTGAACTGCAGGGCCGTCACCAGGCCGAGGGCCGTCCCGGAGTCCCCGGTCAGGGCGAGGACCAGCCAGTCCTGGGCCGTGACCATCATCCAGGTGCCCGCGGCGGAGACCACCTGGCCCAGCACGAAGAGCCGGAAGTTGCGCACCGCCAGAGACCGGAAGGGAGCCGGACGCTTCGTGGCCATGGGTCAGCGGGCCGTGACGGCGGACGCGGTCGTGGTCCGGCGGGCCAGACACTCGTCGAAGAACGCGAACGCCCGCAGATGGTACGTGCGGGCGGTCCACCCCAGGCTCACGTTGTGCCCCGAGCCGGGCTGGCGCCCGACCTCGAAGGAGGGCGCCGCCGTGAACTGCGCGGGGAGTCCGGCGATGTCCTCGTCTCCGTGACGCCACCATCGCTCGTGCTCGGCGAAGGTCATCCGTGCCGGCACCCGCACCCGTCCGGTGGTGGCGGTGAACCGCTGCGGCCACCGGGCCGCTTCCGCCCGCTCCCGCTCGGGCAGGGGCGCCACCATCACCTTCGCCTCTCGGAAGGTGTCCGGTGGATAGCAGCGCAACGGGCCCCAGTGCCGCTGCGTGGTGCGCTGCCCCAGCGGATCGGCGACGGCGTCCGGTGGCGTGATGTAGTCGCGGCCCACGCCGGACACGTCGAGTCCGAGCAGTTCGAGGCGGGACGGGGACGCCTCGTCGGAAGCCGCGTAGGTCAGCGCCAGCATGCCGCCGAAGGAATGCCCGAGCAGGAACACCCCGGCTCCCGTGTCGTAGCGCCGCCCGAGGTGGACCAGCGCGGTCCGCAGGGTCGTCGCCTGCTCGGACAGTGCCTGTCCGCGCGGCAGGTCCGCGGCGGACAGGCCGTACCCGGGCCGGTCGACGGCGACGACCGTGTAGCCGAGCCGGGCCCCCAGGACGAGCAGGGACAGGTCGGGGTGCGCCTGGCCGTCGAAGTAGCCGGCGCTCATCCCGCCGCCGTGCAGGGCGACGACCGTGGCCCGTGGGGGAGTGGCCGGCCGGGCGACGAGCGCCGACAGCGTGAGGGCACCCGCCTGGAGAACGATGGGACACACGCCCGCGGACAGGGGGTGCGTCGCGCGGTCCGGAGTCGGGAGCGTGGGCGAGGGCAGGCTCATGCGCGGTCCGGTGTGCCGAGCCAGTCCTGCAACTCCGCTTCCAGTCCGGTCCCGGCCGCGGTGTCGGGCGTACCGAACCAGCGGCGCAGCGCGGTTTCGAGGCCGGTTGAGTCCGCGCCGGCCCAGGCGATGTACCCGTCGGGGCGGACCAGCACAGCGGCGGCCCCGTGGAAGGCGTCCGGATCGCGCGGTGTTCCCGTCACGGTGACGACGCGTTCCTTCCAGTCGGCCGCGACGGCCCGCAGCGCGCCGCTGTCGGCGAGGTCGAGCAGCACACCGAGGCCGGGGTGCAGCAGTTCGGGGGTGCGCGTCGGCCCCTGCGCGGTGTCGAGGACGCGGGGCGGCAGTCGGCGCCCGGCGAGTCGGTGGCCGCCGCCGAGGTCGTAGTGGACGTCCAGGTGGCTGACCGAGCCCGCCAGGTGACGCTTGACCTCGTCGAGACGGATCAGCTCGGCGAACAGGTCGCGCAGCGGCTGGGATTCGGGGCCTCCTAGGAAGACCTGACCCTGCGCGCGGGTGTTCGACAGAAGGCGCTCGCCCACCGGATGGCGTTCGGCGTGGTAGGTGTCCAGCAGGGCGTCGGGGGCCCACCCGCGCACCGTCGCGGCCAGCTTCCAGCCGAGGTTGGCCGCGTCCTGGACCCCGGTGCTCAGGCCCTGTCCGCCGGCCGGGAGGTGGATGTGCGCGGCGTCCCCGGCGAGCAGGACGCGGCCTCTGCGGTACTCGGTGGCCTGACGGGTCGCGTCGGTGAAGGAGCTGACCCAGTCGGCGCCGCCACCGGATATGTCCTCACCGGTCAGCCGCTGCCAGGCCGCCGCGACCTCGGCGAACTCGGGCGTCTCGCTGCGGTCGGCGGGCGGGGTGCCGTGCTCGCACACGATGATGCGGTCGACGCCCTCCGCCAGGGGGGCGGCCATCACCATGCCGCCGGGCAGGCGTTCGCCCAGCGGGCGCGGGCGTACGGCGCAGCCGACCACGTCGGCCAGGTACATGCCGCGGGTGGCGGACGTCCCCGGGAAGGAGAACCCGGCGGCCTTGCGGACCGCGCTGTGTCCGCCGTCGGCGCCCACCAGGTACCGGCTGTGCAGCTGTGCGCTGACACCGTCGGCGGTGGCCACGGTGACCGAGACGCCCTCCTCGTCCTGCTCCAGTGCGAGGAAGCGCAGACCGCGCCGGATGTCGGCGCCCAGGTCCCGGGCCCACTCCTCGAGGACCGCCTCGGTCTGGGACTGGGGGATGCCGCGGGCGCCGAAGTGCGCGTCCTCAAGGGTGGTGTAGTCGAACTGCACGCCGCCGAAGTGCCCCATGGGGCTGGTCTGAAGGCCGCCGAAGCGGGGGACGAGGCCGCGCTGGTCGAACGACTCCAGGGCACGGGCGGTGAAGCCGAGGCCACGCGACTGCCCGGTGGGCCGCTCCAGTGCCTCGACGACGATGACGCTCGCCCCGCCGAGGCGCAGTTCCCCGGCCAGCATCAGACCGGTGGGCCCGCCGCCGATGACGATGACGTCCGCGTCCCGTTGGCTGTCCATGAGTGTCCTTTCCTCGCGTGCGGCGCAACCGCTGTGCGGCGCACGCATCGGTGAGTGGTCGTACGGTTCCCGGGCGGTTCAGTGGTGCGCGGCAGGTTCCCCGAACCATCGGCGCAGTGCCGCGCGCAGCCCGGTGACGCTGTCGCCGGCCCAGGCGACATAGCCGTCCGGGCGCACCAGCAGAGCGTGTCCTCGGGGGAGCGGGGACCCGGCGGCCGGCTGTGCGTCGAGGATGTCGACGTCCTCGCGCCACGGCCGCGCGGCCTCGGCGAGTGCGGGGGCAGAGCCGGCGGCCAGGGGGAGCAGAAGTCCTCTGCCGGGCCGCAGCAGTTCGGTGGTGCGCAACTGGCGGGCGGAGGTCGTCAGTTCGGCGTCGGGCAGTCGGCGGCCGACCAGGGGTTGGCTGTCGTCCCCCAGGTCGTAGCGGACACCGAGGCCGCTGATCATCCCGGCCAGATACTCCTGTACGTCGCTCAGACCGACGAGTTCGGCGAGCAGCGCGCGGACCGGTTCGACCTCGGGGCCGCCGAGGAGAAGGTCGGCCTGGGCCCGGATGTTGGCCAGGACCTGCCGGCCCACGGCGTGCCGTTCGGCGTGATAGGTGTCGAGGAGCGCGTCGGTGGCGCGGCCGCGGACCACGGCGGCGAGTTTCCAGCCGAGGTTGAAGGCGTCCTGGACACCGAGGTTGAGCGCCTGGCCGCCGCTGGGCAGCTGCCGGTGCGCGGCGTCACCGGCGAACAGCACCCGTCCTTGCCGGTACCGCGTGAGCTGGCGGTTGGCGTCGCCGAAGGCGTTGACCCAGATCGGTGTGCCGTGGCCGATGTCCTCGCCGGTGACGCGCCGCCAGGACGCCACGACCTCCGCGAACTTCGGCGCACCGTCGCGCGGACCGGCCGGACGGCCGAACTCGTGGACCATGACGCGGGTGACACCGCCCCGCGTGGCCGAGATGGCGAGACCCCGCTCCAGCCGCTGGAAGCGCCGGTCGGGAACGTCGACACCCCGGACATCGGCGCGCAGCAGCTCGCGGCCCGCGTCCCGGCCCGGGAACTCGGCCGCGGTGAGGCGTCGTACCGTGCTGTCCTCGCCGTCGCACGCCACCAGGTACCGGGCACGCACCCGCAGGGGCCCGGCCGGGCCGACGGCCTCGGCCTCGACCCGGTCCTGGCGGGCCGTCACCGTGTGCAGGCGGTGACGGCGGCGCAGGGTGGCGCCGAGCGCGGCGGCCCGCTCCTGCAGCACCTCCTCGGTGCGGGTCTGGTCGACCTTCCACTGTCCGGCGTACGGGCCCGGCAGCGTCAGGTCGAGCGGCACGCCGCCGAAGTGACCGCGGGTGTCATGGGGTGGTGTCCCCAGGGCGGGCAGAAGTCCCCGTGCGTCGAAGATCTCCATGGTGCGGGCGTGCAGGGTGGAGGCGCGGGACTCCGTGGTCGGCCCGGGCCGCTCGTCGAGGACCAGCACCCGGGCGCCGCCGAGCCGTAGCTCGGCGGCGAGCATCAGTCCGGCGGGGCCTGCTCCGACCACCACGACATCGGTGTCCTGGCGGTCCGCTGTCACGGCCGACGCCTGCTCTCCGCGAAGGCCTTCGCGTGCCGGAGGGTGGCCTGGCTGTTGGTCGACAGCGCGGTGTGGACGTAGGAGCGGGCGTCGGCGACGGTGGCGTCGGCGCCGAGGATCGCCGCGATGTTCCCGGCGTTGAGGGTGACGGTGTGCTGGGAGGTGGCGACGACGGCGGCGCCGTCCTCCGCAAAGGTCCAGCGGCCGGTGTGCAGGGCCAGCAGGGCGGGCAGGGTGACCTGCTTGTACGCGATCGTGTGGTGCGCGAAGGTGACCCGGTACGACTTGGTGGTGTGCACCGAGCCGTCCTTGGCCCGGGTGTCCATCTCCAGGCTCTGCAGTCCGGGGGTGTCCTCGGTGAGCCGGACCGTGGCCACGTGCGGGAGGCGCTCGGCCCACTGGTCGGCCTCGTCGATGAAGGCGTAGACATCCTTGGCCGCGCCGTCGATACGCACCGAGTCCTCGAACGAGAACGTCAACTCACGCGCCGCATGGGCGAGTTCGACGTTCTCCTTGAGGGCGGCGAGCTCCGACCTGCTGTTGCGGTCCACCGCCTGGTCGATCCAGATCAGGTCGTGCGGGTCGTCGTCGACGGCCCGGTAGTCGTGCAGCAGCCGCACCCGGCTCTCGTGCTCACCGAGCGATTCGATGATCCAGGTGCCGCCCATGGCGGCCACCGGCGGGGTGCTCACCTCCTGGCGGAAGGTGATGCGCAGCTCCTCCGGGAAGAGCTCCCGGCGCGAGGTCCAGTTCTTGGGCTCCCCGTTGGCCGTGGCCCAGATGCGGATGCGCTCCCGCGCACCGTCGTGCTCCACTCGATCGACATGGATGGTGGGCGGGAAGATCCGGGGCCAGTTCTCCACCTCCGCAAGGAGCTGGTACACCGCCGGTGCGGGCGCGGCGATGGTGATGTCGTGCTCTACCTCACGGGTCGTCATGTCGGTTCTGCTCTCCTGGAATCGGGGTGGTTCGGACCGGGTCAGAAGTTGCCGAGGCCGCCGCAGACGTTGATGGCCTGCGCGGTGACGGAGGCGGCCGTGTCCGAGGCGAGGTAGGCGACCATGCCGGCCACCTCCTCCGGGGTGGAGTAGCGGCCGAGAGGGATCTTGGACTGGAACTTGGTGAGGATCGCGTCCTCGGTGGTGTCGTACGCGGCGGCATAGCCCTGACGGACCCGCTCGGCCATCGGCGTCTCGACGTAACCGGGGCAGACGGCGTTCACCGTGATGCCGGTCGGGGCCAGTTCGTTGCCGAGGGCCTTCGTGAAACCGACCACGCCGTGCTTGGACGCGGAGTAGGGAGCGCCCAGGACGACGCCCTGCTTCCCGGCGGTGGAGGCGATGTTGATGATGCGGCCACGGCTCTTGTGGCGCATGCCTCCGGTGTTGAGGACTTCCTTGGTCAGCCGGAAGACGCTGTTGAGGTTGGTCTCGATGACGTCGGCCCACAGCTCGTCGTCGATGTCGGCCGTGACTCCGCCACCGGACCGGCCGGCGTTGTTGACCAGGACATCCACACTGCCGAAGCGGTCGACGGCGGCCTGGACGAAGGCGGCGGCGGACGCGGAGTCCCGTACGTCGAGGACACCGCCGTCGGCCTCGAACCCGGCTGCCTGGAGTTCCTTCACCGTGGCGGCCACGTTGTCGGCGTCGCGCGCGCCGATGAAGACGCGGTGGCCGTCGGCGGCCAGGGCCCGCGCGGCGGCGAGACCGATGCCGCTAGTGGCACCTGTGATCAGAGCGACCCGCTTGTCCTGCGTAGACATTCGCTTCCTCTTCTGGAGTTCCGGGAGGGTGGACGGCGCTACGGGCCGGGCGAACCGATCGCCCGGCCCGTAGACAGAGGTGCGTGGTCGCTCAGGCAGCGCTCTGGACGGCACCCAGCGACTCGTTGACGGCGGCGATGAGCGTGCGGGGGGTCTGGACGTCGGACAGCAGCTCCTCGTCGAGCGCGATGCCGTACTCGCGCTCGATGCGGCTGCCGGTCTCCAGGAGCGCCAGCGACTCGTAGCCGAGGCTTTCGAACTCCTCGTCGAGGATGTCGCCTTCGAGGTCGACGCCCTCGTCGGCGCCAGCCGCCTCAAGGAGAATGCGGCGCAGGTCGTCCAGGGTGAAGTGCGCAGTGGGCACGTGAATTCCTTCCTGATGGGAGAGAACGGCCGACAAGGCGACCGGGTCTTGGCCGGTGCCGGGGATCAGGCGGCGGCGCGGACGACGACGGCCGAGTTGAACCCGCCGTACCCGCGTGCCAGGACGAGCGCGGCACGCACCGAGGCGGAGCGGGGCTGGTCGACGACCAGGTCGAGCCCGTAGGTCTGGTCCGCGGTCACATGGATCGTCGGGGGGATCAGCCCGTCCTCGACGGCGAGCAGCGCGGACGCGATGTCGAGCGGGCCCGCGCCGGAGTAGAGCCGGCCGGTCATCGTCTTGGGTGCGGTGACCGGGACGCCGCGGACCCCGAAGACCGCGGAGATCGCCTCCGCCTCGCTCCGGTCCAGCTCCGGCACCCCGGCCGCGTCGGCGAAGACCGCGTCGATGTCGCCGGGGGCCATGTCCGCGTCGGCCAGGGCGAGTTCGACGGCCTTGCGCAGACCGGGCTCGCGGCCGCTGCCGGGCCTGGGGTCGAAGGTGGACCCGTAGCCGGCGATCTCCCCGTAGGCGCGTGCTCCGCGCTCACGCGCGGACTCGGCCGACTCCATGATCAGAATGGCGCCGCCCTCGCCCGGCACATAGCCGGACGCCTCGGCATCGAACGGCAGGTACGCCCGGGTCGGTTCGCTGCTGCGGGTCAGCCGGCCCGCGGCCTGCTGCGCCACCCAGCCCCAGGGGCAGATCGACGCGTCGATCCCGCCGGAGACGATCATCGGCGTGCCCTTGCGGATGAGCCGGCGGCCGTGGGCCACCGCGTCGAGCCCGCCGGCCTCGTCACTGACGATGACCCCGCTGGGCCCCTTCATCCCGTTGCGGATGGAGATCTGCCCGCTGTTGACGGCGTAGAACCAGGCGAAGGACTGGTACGCGGAGACGTACCCACTGCCCTGACCCCACAGTTTCCGCAGTTCGTTCTGGCCGAACTCGAATCCGCCGGAGGAACTGGCGGTCACCACCCCCATGTCGTAGTCGGGCAGTCGGCCGGGATCGATCGCCGCGTCCTGCAACGCCCAGTCCGTGGCGACCAGCGCCATCCGCGTCATCCGGTCGGTCTGCGGGATCAACCGGCTCGGCAGGTGCTCCTCGGCGACGAAGCCCGGCACCTCACCGGCGAGCGTCGACGGATACGACGACGGGTCGAAACGGGTGACCCGGCCGATCCCGTTCTTGCCGCTGCGCGTCGCCGACCAGAACTCCTTCGTGCCCAGACCGTTGGGAGCGGCGATCCCCAGACCGGTCACTACCACCGAGGTGGTCATGCCACGCTCCTCTCGGGCCGCGCCAGCACCATGGCGCTCTGGAATCCGCCGAAACCGCTCCCGACGGTCAGCACGGCGTCGGTCAGCTGCTCCCGCGCGACCAGCGGGACGTAGTCGAGGTCGCACTCGGGGTCCGGGGTGTGCAGATTCGCCGTGGGCGGGACGACGTTGTGCTCCATGGCCAGCGCGGACGCGGCGATCTCGATGGATCCGATGGCGCCAAGCGAATGCCCGACCATCGACTTGATCGAACTGACCGGGGTCCGGTACGCGTGGTCGCCCAGGCTGCGCTTGAAGGCGGCGGTCTCGTGCCGGTCGTTCTGCTTGGTGCCCGACCCGTGGGCGTTGACGTAGTCGATCGCGGTCGGGTCCATCCGCGCCTCGGCCAGTGCCGTGTCGATGGCCTCCGCCATCTCGGCGCCGTCCGGGCGCAGCCCGGTCATGTGGTACGCGTTGGAGCGCGTCGCGTAGCCCGCCACCTCCGCGTAGATGTGCGCTCCGCGCTTCCTGGCGCTCTCCAGCTCCTCCAGGACGAACACCGCCGCGCCCTCACCGAGGACGAAACCGTTGCGCGTTCCGTCGAAGGGGCGAGAGGCGTGCGCGGGGTCGTCGTGCCGGGGCGTCGTCGCCTTGATCGCGTCGAAGCAGGCCATCGTGATCGGGGAGATCGGGGCGTCGGACGATCCGGCGATCATGACGTCGGCGGTTCCCTCGCGGATGAGCTCCACGGCATGGCCGACGGAGTCGATACCCGAGGTGCACCCGGTGGAGACCACCGTGCTGGGGCCCTGCGCGCCGGCGGCCCAGGCGACCTCGGCCGCGAAGGAGCTCGGCACCAGGTAGTTGTACAGATGCGGCACCGCGTACTCGTGGTCCACGAGGTGCAGCCGGCCGCCGTCGCTGACGACCTTGTACTCCTCGTCCAGGCCCGTCGTGGCACCGACGGCGCTCCCGATGGTCACTCCCACCCGGTACGGGTCGTGGTCGTCCAGCTCGATCCCGCTGTCGTCCACGGCACCCCGGGCGGCGACGACCGCGAACTGGGCGGCGCGGTCCATGCGGCGGACCTCTTGCGGGGTCAGGCCGTGGGCTTCGGGGTCGAAGTCCATCTCGGCGGCGACCCGCGACCGGAACGGGGCCGGGTCGAAGAACGTGATGCCACGGGTGGCGGTCCGTCCCTCGCTCAGCAGGTCCCAGAAGCTCTTACGCCCCACGCCGCCGGGTGCCAGCACCTCGATGCCGGTGATGACCACGCGTCGACCGGTCACGCGGACCCCTCCCAGTGGTAGAAGCGCGTGGCCATCGCGTCGGCGGGCGAACGCCAGGTCTTCGGGTCGTACGCGCCGATGTACGGCTTCAGGTCCTCACTGATCGCCACGAACCGCGCGTCGGTCTTGGCCTCCTCGATCAGCTCACCGCCGTTGTCCCCGTCGAAATCCTGAAGGTGGAAGTACAACCCCCGGTAATGGAACAGCTGCCGCCGACGCGTCCCCATGCGATGCGGCATTTCCGTGTTGTCGAATTCTCCGAAAAGCTTGGCGACATCCGCGTTCGCCTCTGGATCCATGCGCGCAACGATCAACGTGCTGTGCATTTTCCCCTCTTCCTCTTGCACCCGCGAAACTCCCGAAAGGAATTGATATAAGTATCCCGGCTCGGCCATATCGAATTCAACAGCAGAAATGTCAGGGCAGTGTCGGATTCGTCAACGGGGCGACCGGAATTCCTTGATCTCGCAGATCGCCGAGCCCGAGGTGATGGACGCGCCGACCTCCAGGGACAGGCCCTTGATGGTGCCGGAGCGGTGGGCGTTCAGCGGCTGTTCCATCTTCATGGCTTCGAGTACGACGACGAGGTCGCCCTCCTCGACCTCCTGGCCCTCCTCGACGGCGACCTTGACGATCGTGCCCTGCATCGGGGACGCGAGGGTGTCGCCGGAGGCGGCGGGACCGGACTTCCTGGCCGCGCGGCGCTTCGGCTTGGCGCCGGCCGCCAGGCCCGTACGCGCAAGGGACATGCCGAGCGACGACGGGAGGGAGACCTGAAGGCGCTTGCCGCCGACCTCGACGACGATGGTCTCGCGCTCGCCGTCCTCCTCCTCGGCGTCCGCGCCGACCGGGGCGAACGGCGGGATGTCGTTGCCGAACCCGGTCTCGATCCAACGGGTGTGGACCGTGAACGGGCCCTCGCCGCCACTCAGTTCGGGCGCGAACGCCGGGTCGGTGACGACCTCGCGGTGGAACGGGATGGCGGTGGCCATGCCCTCGACCTGGAATTCGGCCAGCGCGCGGGCGGCCCGCTCCAGGGCCTCCTTGCGGGTGCGGCCGGTGACGATCAGCTTGGCCAGCAGGGAGTCCCAGGCGGGGCCGATGACCGAGCCGGACTCGACACCGGCGTCCAGGCGGACGCCCGGGCCGGAGGGTGCCTCGAACTTGGTGACGGTGCCGGGGGCGGGCAGGAAGTTGCGGCCCGGGTCCTCGCCGTTGATGCGGAACTCGAAGGAGTGGCCGCGCAGTTCGGGGTCGTCGTAGCCGAGTTCCTCGCCGTCGGCGATGCGGAACATCTCGCGCACCAGGTCGATGCCGGCGACCTCCTCGGTCACCGGGTGCTCGACCTGGAGGCGGGTGTTGACCTCCAGGAAGGAGATCGTGCCGTCCGCGCCGACCAGGAACTCGACCGTGCCGGCGCCGACGTAGCGGGCCTCCTTGAGGATCGCCTTGGAGGCGCTGTACAGCTCCTCGACCTGGGCGTCCGACAGGAACGGCGCCGGGGCCTCCTCGACCAGCTTCTGGTGGCGGCGCTGGAGCGAGCAGTCACGGGTGGAGACGACGACCACGTTGCCGTGCTTGTCGGCCAGGCACTGGGTCTCCACGTGTCGGGGGCGGTCCAGGTAGCGCTCGACGAAGCATTCCCCGCGGCCGAACGCGGCCACCGCCTCACGGACGGCGGAGTCGTAGAGCTCGGGGACCTCTTCGAGGGTGCGGGCGACCTTCAGACCGCGCCCGCCACCGCCGAAGGCGGCCTTGATGGCGATCGGCAGGCCGTGCTCCTCGGCGAAGGCCACGACCTCCTCGGCGCCCGAGACCGGGTCGGGCGTGCCGGCGACCAGCGGGGCACCGGCGCGCTGCGCGATGTGCCGGGCGGCGACCTTGTCACCGAGGTCGCGGATGGCCTGCGGGGGCGGGCCGATCCAGATCAGGCCCGCGTCGAGCACGGCCTGCGCGAACTCGGCGTTCTCCGACAGGAATCCGTAGCCGGGGTGAATGGCGTCCGCGCCGGAGTCCTTTGCAGCCTGCAACACCTTGGCGATGTCCAGATAACTGGTCGCGGGGGTGTCACCACCCAGCGCGAAGGCCTCGTCGGCCGCGCGGACATGCAGAGCGCCCCGGTCCGGTTCGGCGTATACGGCAACGCTCGCGATCCCGGCGTCCCGGCACGCCCGGGCCACGCGGACAGCGATTTCGCCACGGTTGGCGATGAGCACCTTGCGCACGATGGCTCCTCCTTGCTCGGATATCACCAGCCTGTTCGCCGGCGAATATCCGCTTCTCGTCAAGACAGGACCTGATGGGAATTCAGTACGTTGCGGTGGATGTCCAGGGCCGCCGTGGACTTGTTGAGCGTGATGTAGTGCAGGCCCGGCGCACCCTCCGCCAGCAGCCGCTCCGCCATGGCGGTGGCGTACTCGACCCCGATGCGGTGGCCCTCGGCCGGGTTGTCGCGGGCGGCTTCCAGGTGGTGGGCGAGGTCTTCGGGGAAGGCGGCGTGGGAGAGTTCGGCGAAGCGGGTGATCTGGCGGACGTCGGTGGCCGGCATGATCTCCGGGATGATCGGCGTCGTACAGCCGGCGGCCGCCACCCGGTCCCGCAGCCGCAGGTAGTCCTCCACGTCGAAGAACATCTGCGTGATCGCGTAGTCCGCGCCCGCCCGGCACTTGGCCACGAAATGCCGGATGTCGGACTCCCAGTCGGGCGAACGCGGATGACGTTCGGGGAAGGCCGCGACGCCGATCCTGAAGTCTCCCAACTCCCGCACCAGCTCGACGAGTTCGTACGCGTACGTGAAGCCGTCCGGATGCGCCGGCCATGGTCCCTGAGGGTCACCGGGCGGATCCCCCCGCACGACGAGCACGTCGCGCACTCCCGCGTCGGCGTACCGGCCGATGATGCGGCGCAGTTCCGCCACCGAGTGGCCGACCGCGGTGAGGTGAGCGACAGGGCGCAGTGTCGTCTCGGCGACCAGGCGCTGGGTGACCTCGATGGTGCGGTCCCGTGAGGAGCCGCCTGCGCCGTAGGTGACGGAGACGAAGTCCGGCGCGAACGGCTCGACCCGGCGGATCGCCCGCCACAGCGTCCGCTCGCCCTTGGCGGTCTTGGCCGGGAAGAACTCGAAGGAGAAGGTGGTCATGACCTGCTTCCTCCGGCGCTGAACCAGTACGCCCACAGCCCCGCGATCTCCTGCGCGGCCCCGGCGCCGTACGCGTCCTCGAACACCCGCGTGAGACGGTCGGCATCGACCTCGTAGGCCTGGGAGCCCACCGTCTCCAGAGCCGACGCGGCCAGCACACATCCCAGCCGGGCCGCTGTCGGAAGGGACAGGTCATGACTGAGGGCGGTGAGGAATCCGGCACGGAAGGCGTCGCCCACGCCGGTCGGGTCCACCGAGCGTGCGCCGGGGACCGCCGGGACGGTGATCGGGGCCTTGCTCCGGCGATCGACGCGGACGCCGGCTGCTCCCAGGGTGGTCACCCAGGCACCGACCTTGCCGAGGATGTCGGCCTCGGTCCAGCCGGTGCGCTCCAGGACCAGCGCCTTCTCGTACTCGTTGGTGAACAACCACCGGGCCCCGTCGACCAGTTCGCGTACCTCGGCGCCGTCCAGCCGGGCCAGTTGCTGGGACGGGTCGGCCGCGAAGGGGATGTCCCGTTCCCGGCATTCGCGGGTGATGCGCAGCATGGCGCCGGGGTCGTTCGGGCAGACCAGGACCAGATCGGGCCGGCTGGAGCCCGCCACCGCATCGGGCAGGCCGATGTCGGCCGATTCGGCCATGGCTCCCGCGTAGAAGGCGGCGATCTGGTTGCCGTCCTGATCGGTGAGGCACATGAACCGGGCTGTCTGCCGGGTCGCGGAGACGTGGACGGGGCCGGTGTCGACTCCGTGCTCCTTGAGCCACAGCCCGTACTCGGCGAAGTCGTGGCCCACCGAACCGATGAGCTGGGGGGAAAGGCCGAGGCAGCCGAGTCCGAAGGCGATGTTGGCCGCCACTCCACCGCGGCGCACTTCCAGTTCGTCGACGAGGAAGGAGAGCGAGAGGTGGGCGAGCTGGTCGGGCAGCAGCTGATCCGCGAACCGGCCGGGGAAGATCATGAGATGGTCCGTTGCGATGGAACCTGTCACCGCGATGCGCACGTCGACTCTCCTGGGGTAGGGCTGGTGGCCGTCAGGTGCGGTGCTGTCACCGTCCTACGGCGGCCTTCAGCTGCGCGGCCCGGTCGGTTCGCTCCCAGGTGAACTGGGGAAGGTCACGGCCGAAGTGGCCGTACGCGGCGGTACGGGCGTAGATGGGGCGCAACAGGTCCAGGTCACGGACGATCGCGGCCGGACGCAGGTCGAAGACCTCGCCGATCGCTCGTTCGAGGTCGTTCTGGGGGACGGTGGCGGTGCCGAACGTCTCCACGAACAGGCCGACCGGCTCGGCCTTGCCGATGGCGTACGCGACCTGCACCTCGCAGCGTTCGGCGAGACCTGCCGCGACGACGTTCTTGGCGACCCAGCGCATCGCGTACGCGGCCGAGCGGTCGACCTTGGACGGGTCCTTGCCGGAGAAGGCACCGCCGCCGTGGCGGGAGTAGCCGCCGTAGGTGTCGACGATGATCTTCCGCCCGGTCAGGCCGGCGTCGCCCATGGGCCCGCCGATCTCGAAGCGACCGGTGGGGTTCACCAGCAGGCGGTAGTCGTCGGTCGCCAACTTGATTCCCTCGTCGGCGAGTTGAGCCAATACGTGCTCCACCACATGGGCCCGGATGTCGGGTGCCAGGAGGGAGTCCAGGTCGATGCCGGGGGCGTGCTGGGAGGAGACGACGATCGTGTCCAGACGGACCGGCCGGTCGTCGACGTACTCGATGGTGACCTGGGTCTTTCCGTCCGGTCGCAGATACGGGACGGTCCCGTCCTTGCGGACCTCCGCCAGGCGGCGGGACAGCCGGTGCGCCAGGTCGATCGGCAGCGGCATGAGCGAGGGGGTCTCCGCGGTCGCGTAGCCGAACATCAGCCCCTGGTCGCCCGCCCCCTGCCGGCCCAGGTCTCCGTCGGACGCGTCGGGTGCCGGGTCCGTCCGCTTCTCGTAGGCGCTGTCGACGCCCTGCGCGATGTCGGGTGACTGCCGGCCGAGCGAGACCGACACCCCGCAGGACGCACCGTCGAAGCCCTTGGCGGAGGAGTCGTAACCGATCTCGAGGATCTTGTCCCGCACGAGTGCGGAGATGTCGGCGTGACCCGAGGTCGTCACTTCGCCCGCGACATGCACCTGCCCGGTGGTGACCAGCGTCTCGACGGCGACACGGGCGGTGGGGTCCACGCTGAGCAGGGCGTCGAGGATGGTGTCACTGATCTGGTCGGCGATCTTGTCTGGATGTCCCTCGGTGACGGACTCCGAGGTGAACAGGCGTCGGAACATGACTCTCCCGAACTCGATGGGCGGGACTGCGGGCGATGGCGAAGGCAGGGTCCGCGGCCAAGCCTGTTCGGGGAGAGCGCCGCCCTTCAACACGCTCCGTTTCAGAACTCTGTCTGAATCGGCAAGCGGGGGGCCGTAGTTCCCGGGGCTGTCAGATCGAGGTCAGATCCTTGACAAGAGTTCCAGGTTCGGCGGCTTGATCACCGAACCTGGAACTCCTGGATCACTCCTGTGTGATCTGCCGGTACCACGGCACCGCGTGGGAGAACCCGGCGTCGAAGTCTCCGTCGGGGACGCGGCGGAGGTCGTTCCAGAGAGGGATGCTGTCGAAGAAGTGATCAGTGGTGAGCATGTCGAGAGCGGTGGTGGAGCGGCCGTGCCGGGTCAGGGCTTCGCGGGCCTCCACCAGGCTGATCTCCTTCTGCGGCCAGGGAATCGCGGCGCATTCGGCGACCGCCCGCAGCAGCCGTTCCGCGGTGACCGGCACCGGGTGAGCGGCGTGGTACACACGTGCGGTCAGCGCGCAGGCCGGTGCGAGGGCGGTGTCCACGACCAGCGTGGCCAGCTCCCGTACGGAGATCACCGACATCCGTGACGGCCAGCCCGCCACCGAGCCCGCAAGGACCCGCAGGCTGTCCGCGAGCCCAGGCCCGACCCAGGTGTCGCCCTCCCCGTAGATCAGGTGCGGGCGCAGCACCACACCGCCGGCCGAGAGGACCGCGTCCTCGGCGACGGCTCGGGTGCGGGACGTGGCCGACCCGGGGTTGCGGACGAGTTCGTCGGGGCGATCCCCGCGGAAGACCCCCCGACCGTATACGGACGCCGTGCTGAGCAGCACGATGCGCGAGACCCCCGCGCGCTGGGCCTCCGCGACCAGGGCCGTGGTGCCACGGGCGTTGACCGCTTCGTTGGCTTCCTCGGTGCCGCCGATCTGAGCGGCGCAGTGGACCAGGACGTCGACACCCTCACACACCCCACGCAGGGAGTCCGGACGGCCCAGATCCGCTGGCACCACAGCCGCGCCCCGGGCGGCGACCGGCTTCCGGTGGGACATGACGCGAAGTTCGACCGGGCGGCGTTCGGCTTCGCGGGCCACATGGCGACCCACGAAGCCCGACGCGCCGGTCAGCATGACTACGGACATGAGCAGCACTCCCAACTGCCGTACCGGGTCAGTGGGTTCGGGGACACACGTCGAGTACGGCGGAGAAGACCGGCTTGTCCCGCTGCGTGCCCTCCACCCGCACCAGCGCACGGCCCCGCTCCCCGCCGGGCTCGACATGGGCCTCGATCCAGCACGGTGCGTCGAACTCGGCATACGCGCTGAACGTGCTGTTCAGACCGAGCACCAGAGCGTCGGGCAGGCCGACGGCGGCATGGGCGGCCTGCCGTGCCGCCTCAAGCAGGACCATGCCGGGAACGTGGTCCACCGGGTGGTCGAAGTAGGTCGGGTGCGCCGTGTCGACCCGCAGTTCCCAGCGGTTGGCCGGGGAGCCGGGCGCGGGCTCGCCGAGCACGACGTGCCGGGGGCTGGTGTGTCCCACGCGGGCCGGGTCGAGGGCCGTCGGCATCGGAAGGTCGCTGCTGGTGGGACACGCACCGCGCAGCCGGCGGAACACTCCGGGACTCATGCATCTGAAGGAGGCCTGCGCCGTGCCGAGCGCCTTGCCGTCCCGCAGGACGAGGACGGCGTACTCCATCGCGGTCAGTGAGCCTGCGCGACGGACGATGTTCCGGCACTCCGTGCGCAGTTCGATCTCGGTGGGAACGTTCCCCGATCTGAGGAGCTCGGGTTCGATGGCGGTGCATATGTTCTGCATCAGGAACTGGTGCCCGAAGGGGACGTCGAACTCGGCGTGCGCGAGCAGGGACCCGATCTGGCGCACGGACTCGACCAGGAGCAGCGGATCCTGGTACTCGTCCTCGCGGGCGAACAGCGAGTGGCTGCGCGGCCATTGGGCGCGCACCACGAACTCGTCCGAGCTTTCCGAGAGAGCGGGGTCGACGGACTGCCACCCGGTCAGGAAGACCTCCGACACGGCCGCGCGGTGGACGTACTCGCGGGGCACCGTGGTGGTCAGGCGCTGGGCGGGGAGGGTGGCGAGAGCCGGACCGGCCGCGCGGGCGGGGTCCAGCCTCGGAGTGTGGGACGCGGGCGACTGCTCGGCGATGTGCGGCATGTGGTGCGCTCCTGTCGCGTGTGGGCAGGGGGCGTCGACGGCATGCCGTAGCTCCCCCCGGATCGGCATCCTTCCGTGGCAACAACATACAGACAGGTTCGCGTGTTTTCAGTTAACTGGGGATCAAGCTTTTTCGCAGCAACCATAGCGGAGTGGGGCATTCCGTAAGTTCCGATAGCAGATCACGGGCACAATCACCCGGTAGAGGCATTGACGTGGCGCGAAATGTGCCCCGTTGACAATCAGACATGTCTGTTTGTTATGTTCTCGTCGCCGACCGCGGCTCTCAAGGCTGCCGCGACCCCGCCTCAGGAGGATCAGATGACTCGGCAGGCCGTGGACCTACTGACTGCACCGGCTGCGCATCCCCGCCCATCATCCGCGCGCATCGGCCACTCCAGGCCGACGATGAGCGTCCCGAAGGCACCGAGCCGGAAGGAAGGGCTGCGCGTCCTGGTCGTCGAAGCCGACGTCAGGGATGCCGACCTTCTCCTGCAAGGCCTGTCGCGCCAGGGCTACGTGACGCTGAGTGCGACCAGCGGCGCCCAGGCGCTGCGGTCCCACGACGACGTCGACTTCGTCCTGCTCGACCTCGACCTGCCCGATCTCGACGGGCTGGAGGTGTGCCGAAGCATCCGCAGTGTCAGCGAGACCCCGATCATCACCGTCACGGCCCGCGACTCCGAGCTCGACCGCGTGCTGGGCCTGCAGGCCGGGGCCGACGACTATCTGGTCAAGCCGTACGGATTCCGGGAGCTGCTGGCCCGGATCGAGGCCATCATGCGGCGCGTCAACCGGCAGGGCCCGCCCTCGCGCGTGGCGGTGCACCAGGGCCTGCGGATCGACGCCGACGCACGGACGGCGACCCTCGACGGCAAGCCGCTCGACCTCACCCGCAAGGAGTTCGACCTGCTGTTCCTGCTGGCCTCGCAGCCGGGCACGGTGCTGCCGCGCCGCCACATCATGGCTCAGGTCTGGGGCGACGGCTGGTCTCCGCGCGGCCGCACGATCGACACCCATGTCGGGACGCTGCGGGGCAAACTCGGGTCGAGCGAGTGGATCCTCACCGTCAGGGGCATCGGCTTCCGGCTCGGGTGCCCCTAGGCCCGCAGGGGCCGGCCCGGCCCGTTCCGCCACGCACCGACCAGCTTGGGCTAAGATACAGACAAGTACGTTAAAAGTTTCGTGGCGAGGGATGAAATGGCCAAGCAGGAACGGGCAATGCGCACGCGTCACGCGATCCTCATGGCTGCCGCGGAACTGTTCGACGAGCGCGGTTACGACTCGGCGAGCACCACCGACATCCTGGCGCGAGCCGGCCTCACCCGCGGCGCGTTGTACCACCACTTCGCCTCCAAGGAAGCGATCGCTCTCGCGCTGATGAGCGTGCATGTCGAGGCACTTCAGGTGACGGAGCAGCCGGTGAAGCTGCAGAGCCTGATCGACCTGACGCTCACCTTCGCGCGACGCCTGCAGAGCGATCCGGCGCTGCGGGCCAGTGTGCGTCTGTCCGTGGAGCAGTCGTCGTTCACGAAGTACCGGACCGGCTACGACCAGTCCGTCGAGGTCATCCGGGCGGTTCTGCAACAGGCCGAGGAGCGGGGGGAGTTGTTGCCCGGCGTGGACATCGAGGAGGCGACCCTGTTCATCGTCGGCGCCTACACCGGTGTGCAGACCATGGCCCAGGCGTACAGCAACCGAACGGATCTGGTCGACCGGGTCGGCAGTCTGTGGCGGTTTGTGCTGCCCGGTCTCGCCACCCCGGGCCTCATGAGCCGGCTGCGGACCACCCCGCCCGTCGCGGCGGCTGCGTGACGGTCAGCCGCTCGACAGCTGCTCGGGAAGCTGCGCGCTGCTGACCGCCACCGGGGTCGCGGGCGCCGGTTCGGTGTGCGTGCCGAGGGCGCCGAACAGCAGTCGCAGCATCGCCCAGAGGCGGTTCACGCTCCCCGGTTCCCACCACTTGGGGTCGCTGCGGCCCAGTGTCTCCAGGCCTGCCGTCACCACCACGACGAGTTCGGCGAGATCCTCCGCACGGAACGCCGTATGCCGTTCGGTGTCGGTGATGCGCTCATGGAGCATGAGAAGCATCTCGTCGCGCAGCCACGGCTGTTGGAAGGATCCGTCACCGGCCAGCTGCATCCCCGCCCGGACGACCTTGTTCGTGCGCAGCGACTCGACCAGGGAGACGAGGAAACGCCGCGAGGCGTCTGTCGCGTCCTGCCGGAACGCCTCGGTCATCAGCGCGACGATCTGGTGATGCGCCTGCCGGTGCACCTCGGCGGCCAGCATCGCGGTCGAGGGGAAGTGATGGTACAAAGCCCCTCTGCTCACACCGGCCTTCCGGCAGATGTTGACCAGCCCCGCATCGGAGGGCTGACCGTCTGCGATCAGTTCCGCCATGGCGCGGACAAGAGATTGCCGGGTGCGGTGCGACCTGGTCTGCACGGGGGGACTCTCCCTCATTCGTGGTCTTCGCCGGACACGCCCCCCCATTGGTGTGCCGCCGAGCAGAACCATACAACATTGTCTCTTAATTGGAGCAGGTGAGGCCCCAAGGTTCCGCGCGATCGCCGATCGGGCAGGGGAGTCCGGGGCTGCGATCAGGCCATTCTGAGGTCAGCGCCGGAGCGTGGGGGACGAGGGAGCAGCACGAAGCAGACAGGTATGTTGGTTTTTCTGGCCAACAGGACGGCAACTGCTCAGCCGAGCGTCACTTGAAGCTCCTTGACGCCGTTGATCCACGCCGAGCGCAGGCGGCGGGGGTCACCGGTGGCTCGTAGGTCGGGCATGGCGTCGGCTATCGCGTTGAAGATCAGGTCGATCTCCAGGACCGCCAGGGACTTGCCCAGGCAGTAGTGGGGGCCTCCGCCGCCGAAGCCCAGGTGGGGATTGGGGTCCCGGGTGATGTCGAAGGCGCCGGGGTTGTCGAAGACCTCCGGGTCGTGGTTGGCGGCGGCGTAGAAGATGCCCACCCGGTCGCCCTTCTTGATCTGTTTGCCGCCCAACTCCGTGTCCTGGGTGGCCGTGCGCTGGAAGGCGTTGACCGGGGTCGCCCAGCGGACGATCTCCTCGGCGGCCGTCGACGGGCGTTCGCGCTTGTAGAGGTCCCACTGGTCGGGGTGGGTCAGGAACGCGTGCATGCCGTGGGTGATGGCGTTACGGGTGGTCTCGTTGCCCGCCACCGCCAGCATCAGGACGAAGAAGCCGAACTCGTCGGAGCCCAGGTTGCCCTCGTCCTCCGCCGACACCAGCGTGGTGACGATGTCCTTCGCCGGGCACTGCTTGCGGTCGGCCGCCATGTTCATCGCGTAGGCGATGACCTCCATGGCCGACTCCTGGCCGACCTCCTCGGTGATCGCGTACTCCGGATCGTCGTACGAGATCATCTTGTTGGACCAGTCGAAGATCTTCGCGCGGTCGTCCTGCGGGATGCCGATGAGCTCGGCGATCGCCTGGAGCGGGAGTTCGCAGGCCACCTGGGTGACGAAGTCGAAGGAACCGGGGTGGGCGCGCGCGGTCTCGACGATCGTCTGGGCGCGGTCGCGCAGGCGTTCCTCCAGGGCGCGGATGGCCCTCGGGGTGAACACGCGCTGGACGATGCCGCGGACCCGGGTGTGCTCCGGCGGGTCCATGTTCAGCAGGATCAGGCGCTGCGCGTCGATCGCGTCCCGCTCGATGCGCTCGTTGAAGCGGATGATCGCCGTGTTGAGGGAGGAGGAGAAGATCTCGGGGTGGGTGGAGACGTACTTGACGTCCGCGTGCCGGGTGACCGCCCAGTACCCCTCGTCCTGGAAGCCGGCGACATTGCCCGACTGGGGGATCCAGCGCACCGGCTCGGCCCGGCGCAGTTCGGCGAACTCCGGCAGCGGTACGCGGCTTTGCAGCAGGTCGGGGTCGGTGAAGTCGAATCCCTCGGGGAGCGCTGGACAGGTCATCGGCAACTCACTCCAGCTGTCTGGAATCTTTCTGACGGTCCATCAGGTACAGAGCTGCCGTGAAGGTAGTAACGGGTTCTACAAGAGGCAAGGGGTACGCAGGCCCCAATTGCCTGCACGACCCTTGCGGTGGTGGCCGGATCGTCCGCAGACTGCAAGCATCGCGCCAACTAGAACACGTACTAGTTCCGGAGTTCCAGTGATCCGTTCGGAGGAGAGGACCCGCACCCATGGCCGCCGAACCCGTGATCGTCGAAGCCGTCCGCACCCCCATCGGCAGGCGCGGCGGCGCGCTCGCCAATCTGCATCCCGCCTATCTGCTGGGTGAGACCTACCGTGAACTCCTCGGCCGGACCGGCATCCCCGCCGACGCGGTCGAACAGATCGTCGGCGGCACGGTCACCCACGCCGGCGAACAGTCCATGAACCCCGCGCGCACGGCCTGGCTGACCGTCGGGCTGCCCTACGAGACAGCGGCGACGACCGTCGACTGCCAGTGCGGCTCCTCGCAGCAGGCTTCCCACATGGTCGCCAACATGGTCGCGGCCGGAGTCATCGACGTCGGCATCAGCTGCGGTGTCGAGGCGATGTCCCGGGTGCCGCTGGGGTCGGGCTCGAAGCACGGGCCGGGGAAGCCGTTCCCCGACGAGTGGAACGTGGACCTGCCCAACCAGTTCGAGGCGGCCGAACGGATCGCCCGGCACCGGGGGCTGACCCGGGAGAACGTCGACTCGCTCGGGCTCATCTCCCAGGAGCGGGCGGCCGTCGCCTGGTCCGAGGAACGCTTCAAGCGGGAGACGTTCGCGGTCCAGGTGCCGACGACGGAGGAGGAACAGCGGGCCGGTCAGGGCATGTGGCGGCTCGTCGACCGGGACGAGGGGCTGCGGGACACCTCCATGGAGGCGCTGGCGGGCCTGAAGCCGGTCATGCCGACGGCGATCCACACGGCGGGCAACTCGTCACAGATCAGCGACGGCGCCGCGGCGATCATGTGGGCGTCGAAGCGGATGGCGCGGGCGCTGAAGCTGAAGCCCCGGGCGCGGATCGTGGCGCAGGCACTGGTCGGCGCCGACCCGCACTTCCACCTCGACGGGCCCATCGACGCGACCCGCGCGGTGCTCGGCAAAGCGGGGATGTCGTTGAAGGACATCGACCTAGTCGAGATCAACGAGGCCTTCGCCTCCGTGGTGCTCAGCTGGGCCCAGGTCTTCGAACAGGACCTGGAGAAGGTCAACGTCAACGGCGGCGCGATCGCGCTCGGGCACCCGGTGGGGTCCACCGGGGCCCGGCTCATCACGACGGCCCTGCATGAACTGGAGCGCTCGGACAAGGAGTTCGCGCTGATCACGATGTGCGCGGGGGGTGGCTTGGCCACCGGCACGATCATTCAGCGGTTGTAGAGGTCCAGTTGACGAAGGTGGTGAAGACGGCGGGGGCGAGGGTGAGGATCGGTCCCGCCGGGGTCTTGGAGTCACGGATGGCGACGGTGGTGCAGGGGGCTTCGGCGACTTCGACGCAGTCGCCGCCTTGGTCGCTGACGAGTGGGAGCTGCCGGAGCTGTCCGACGCGGCCGAGCTCGGTGTGACGGAGCTGGTCGCCAATGTCGTACGGCATGTTCCGGACCGGCGGTGTGTGGTGCTGGTGCTGCGGCTGGAGGGCGGGGTACGGGTGGAGGTCGCCGATGCGGCACCCGAACTGCCGTTTCCAGCAATGGAGTTGGACGGAGAGGCCGAGCACGGTCGCGGTCTTGCGCTGCTGGACGCCGTGGTGGGGAAGTGGGGCGTGGGGTCGAGATCGGGCGGTGGCAAGACTGTCTGGTTCGAGTGCGGGACCTCATGATGGCGAGATGACCGACGGACTGCGGTGGGTGTCGGAGGCGTACCCCTTCGGCTACAGCCTCCTGTTCTGTGAGCGGCTCGCGCCCGAGGAGGTCCTCGTCCGGCTCGGTGCGCGGCGGGACTCCCTGTTCCCGCTCACCCGGACGCAGGCCCAGGAGATCGAGGTCCGCAACTCCATGGACGAGCCGTTCGGCCTGGACCACCTGGAGGATCTGGACGTCGAGGCCGTGGAGGAACTCGGGTTCCTGAGCCGGTCGGTGGACGCGGTCGTACGGGCCGGGGAGATCGAGGGCTGGGCCTTCGCCGTCCAGGCCTCCACGTCGTACGTCTCCGCGGTGGACTACCTCCCCGCGCTCTCCTCGGGCTCCCGCGTCCTCGCCGTCAGCTGTGACGTCAACGCCACGCAGCGGGTGGAGTACGCGGTCGACGGGCAGGCCCTGTCCTCCTTCGACCCCGGGACACCCGCGTACGACGACGGCGTGGACCCGTCGGCCCTCGCTTGGCCGGCGGACGGCGGGAGCATGAGCGCGTCGCAGGTTCTGGAGTACCTGGGGAGCCGGTTCGGACTGTGGCTGCCGAAGGACTCCGAGGAGCGGCGGCTTCCGGCGGCGGGCCTGTCGACCCGCCGATGAGTTCGGCCCGGCGCCACGGTCCTCACTCGGAGGAGGTGTTCGCGATGGACGTGACGGCAGGGCGGGAAGCAGCCGTTGAGGTGGGCGCCGAGGTGCGGCCCACGGCCGGGAACGCGCGCGGGATCGTCGAGGCGAGCCGGTACCTGGTGCTGGCCACGGCCGACGCGGAGGGGCGGCCGTGGAGCACGCCGGTCTACTTCGCGCACGTGGGGTGCCGGGAGTTCTTCTGGGTGTCCTCGCCGGAGGCCGTCCATTCGCGGAACATCGCGGTGCGGCCCGAGGTGGGCATCGCGGTCTTCGACTCGTCGGTGCAGATCGGCACCGGGCAGGGGGTGTACATAGCCGCCGTCGCCGCGGAGGTCGCCGAGGAGCCGGAGGCCGAGCAGGCGCTGGAGGTCTTCTCCCGGCGCTCGCTCGGGCACGGCGGGCGGGTCTGGACCCTCGACGACGTGCGCGGCGACTCCGGGATGCGGCTGTACCGGGCGGTGGCCGAGGCGCACTGGATGCTGGCGAAGGACGGGCGGCCGGATCACCGGGTGGCGGTCGATCCGGGGTGAGGGTGCGGCGGGCTGCCGTCGCCGCCCTTGAGCCGCGCCAGCGCGGTCGCCGTCTCCGCGGCCGAGGTCGCGTCGCCGGCGGAGGTGAACAGGCGGTGGGCCCGCGTGAAGTGCGCGTGGGCCTCGGTGAGTTCGCCGCAGTGCTCCAGGGCCGTGGCGAGGCCGGTGAGGGCCTGGGCCTGGAGGCGGTCGTGGTTGCCGTCGGCGAGGGGCGCGGTGACGGTCCGGTAGGTCGCCACCGCTTCCGGCCATCGCCGCAGGGCCAGCAGGTCGCTCGCTATCTCGTGGCGGAGGAGGGTCTGAATGTACTCGTCCAGGCCCGGGACGTCCCCGGCCTGGGTGTCGAGCAGAGCCCGGTGCAGCACCAGCGCCTCCTCCGGGCGGCCGGATTCGCGCAGCGCCTTGCCGAGGACCCGCTGGGAGACCGCCGTTCCGGCGGCGTCACCGGCGGCCTCGAAGAGCCCGGCCGCCCTGGCCGCGGCCTCCGCCGCCGCCACGGGCCGCTCCAGGCTCAGACAGGCCCCGCTGATGTACGACCAGGCCCAGGCCTGTTGGCCGAGGTCTGCGGTCTCGGTCGCCAACTCCAGCGCTCGGCGGGCCAGTTGCTCGGCCTGCTCGTACTGGCAGGCGCCGACGCTGTGGGCCCAGGCGAGGCAGTTGAGCTGATGGGCCTCGGCCGCGCGGTCTCCGAGAGCGGCCGCGCACCGGGCGCCGTACGCGAACAGGGTCCGCCACTCGGGCCACTGGCTCCAGCGGTCGGAGAACCAGTACAGGGTGCGCGAGGTGTGGAGGATCTCCGTGTGCCGGTCCGCCGCGAACATCAGCGGCAGGGCGCCGGACCAGTTGGAGCGCTCGGTGGTGAGCCACTCCGCCGCCTCCTCGGTGGACCCGGGGGCGAAGGCCGTGGGTCCGCCCTCCCACGGCTCCGGCGCCCCCGGCGCCTCGAACAGCCGCCCCGCCGCCGACGCCGACCGCAACAGCCAGTCCGCCATACGGAGTTGGATCGCTTCCACGTCCTCCTCCTCGTCCCTCAGCCGCTCGCGCGCGAAGAGCCGTACGAGATCGTGCGGGGCGTAGCGGCCGGGCGCGGTCTCCTCCAGCAGGCCCCGGTCGACCAGCAGGTCGAGGGAGTCCTCGGTGGTGAGCGGGTCCTCGCCGGTCAGTACGGCGGCGAGTTCCGGACCAGTGTCGTGGCCGGGCAGCAGGGCGACTCGGCGCAGCAACCGCCGGTGCTCGCCGGTGAGTTGGCCGTAGGACAGGGCCAGCGCGCTGCGGACGGCGAGGTCTCCGGCGACCAGGCCGCTCAACCGGCGCTCCTCGTCGGCGAGTTGGCCCACCAGGCGGGCCGGGGTCCAGCCCGGGCGGCTGGAGAGGCGGTTGCCGACGATCCGCAGGGCCAGCGGGAGGTGTCCGCACAGTTCGGTCAGCCGGGTGATCGCCTCCGACTGTCCGTCGGTGCGCGGGGCGCCGAGGATCCGTTCCAGCAGCCGCGCCGACTCGCCGCCGCTGAGCCCGCCGAGCCTGATCCGTCGTACGCCTTCGAGTCCGGCCAGCGGCCGTCTGCTGGTGACCAGCACGAAACTGCCCTCCGCGTCCGGCAGCAGCGGCCTGGTCTGCGTCTCGTCGGCCGCGTCGTCGAGGACGACCAGTGCCCGCCGGCCGGCCAGCGTGGCCCGGTAGACGGCCTCGCGGGCGACCGGGTCGACGGGAATCCGGTCGGGCGGCAGACCGAGCGCCGTGAGCAGCAGGACCAGCGCCTCGGCGGCCGGCAGCGGGGAGTCGCTCATGCCGTGCAGCTGGACACAGACACAGCCGTCCGGGAAGGAGCCCGACAGCCGGCGCAGGGCTTCCGCGGCCAGCGTCGTCTTGCCCTGCCCGCCCGGGCCGAAGAGCACCGCGGCACGGGTCCGGGTGCCGCCGGCGAGGGCCTCCAGATCCGCCAGTTCCTGCTCCCGGCCGGTGAAGTCCGGGACGGTGCGCAGGAGATACGGCGATGCCGGCGCCCCGCCGCGTTCCCGGCCGGCGTCGGCCAGCCGTTGCAGGCGCTCGCGCTGCTCGTCGTCGAGACGGAGGGCGGCGGCGAGCGCGTCGACCGTACGGCGCTGCGGTCCCCGGCTGCGGCCGCGCTCCAGGTCCCCGAGCGCGCGCACGCTCACCCCGGACGCCCCGGACAGCTCCTCCAGGGTCAGCCGGGCGGTCCGGCGCAGGGAGCGCAGCATCCCGCCGAAGGCGGTGCCGCCGGGGGGAACCTCGGGCTGCGGTGGTTCAGGCACATGACTGGTCATCACGACAATTAGAACAAGCGCTCTCTACTTCCGCCTGTACTTCTGCCTGGTGACCATGGACCGCCGGTGGTGAGCTGGAATCTCCCTACGAGGAGGACCAACCCCATGCCGTACATCACCGTTGGTGAAGAGAACAGCGCGCCGATCGAGCTCTACTACGAGGACCACGGCACCGGACAGCCCGTCGTGCTGATCCACGGCTACCCGCTCGACGGCCACTCCTGGGAGCGCCAGGTCCCGGCGCTCCTTGAGGCCGGCCACCGGGTCATCACCTACGACCGCCGCGGCTTCGGCCGGTCCTCGCAGCCGACCACAGGCTACGACTACGACACCTTCGCCGCCGACCTCGACAAGGTCCTGACCAGCCTGGACCTCACGGACGCGGTCCTGGTCGGCTTCTCGATGGGCACCGGCGAGGTGGGCCGCTACCTGGGCACCCACGGCTCGGGCCGGATCGCGAAGGCGGCCTTCCTGGCCTCCCTGGAGCCCTTCCTGCTGAAGACCGACGACAACCCGACGGGCGTGCCCCAGGAGGTCTTCGACGGGATCCTGGCGGCGGTCACCAAGGACCGGTACGCCTACTTCACCGCCTTCTACCAGGACTTCTACAACCTGGACGAGACGCTGGGCAGCCGGATCAGCGAGGAGGCCCTGCGCAACAGCTGGAACGTGGCCGCGGGTTCCTCGGCGCACGCCTCGGTGGCCTGCGTGCCGACCTGGATCACCGACTTCCGGGCCGACGTGGCGAAGGTCGACGTACCGTCGCTGATCGTGCACGGCACCGGTGACCGCATCCTGCCGATCGACGCGACCGGCCGGCCGTTCCACGCGCTGCTGCCGTCCGCCGAGTACGTCGAGATCGAGGGCGCTCCGCACGGGCTGTTGTGGACGCACGCGGAGGAGGTCAACGCGGCGCTGCTGGCCTTCCTCGCCAAGTAGCCCCTGAAAGCAGGGGCTACTCGCGCCCCGAGGCCGTCACCGCCAGCACCGCCACCAGCCCCGCCGCGACCGCCAGTGAGACCCCGAGGCCGTGGTGGAGCACCAGCCACGCACCCAGCGCGGCCCCGGCGGCCATCGCGATCACGGACGCCGTACGTCGGGGGGAACGGCTGCCCGAGCCGCCGCCCACCCGGGAGTCGGCGGCGAGGCCCGTCAACGTCATGGTCAGCACGGTCGTCGTCAGGTCAGGGACACCGAGCCTGCGGACCGTGGCGTTGCGCAGGCCCATGGCGAGGGCCGTGACGGCGATGAGGGTGTAGACGGTGGCCGTGGCGTCGAGGGCGGTGAAGAAGACCACGGCCGCGGCGCCCAGGAGCACCGCCTCGGTCGCGAGCGCGAGCCGGGCCCAGGTACGGCGGGAGCCGGCGCCGAGCCATATGGCGGACCGGCCGCCCGCCACCGCGCCCACGACGTAGAACCCCAGTGAGGTCAGGTTGTGCAGCACCGAGAACCCGGGCGCCCCGGCCGCGGCGAACCCGAGCACGACCACGTTGCCGGTCATGTTCGCGGTGAACACGTGCTCCAGGCCCAGGTAGCTGACCGCGTCGATCAGTCCGCTGACCACCGTAAGCCCCAACAGCACGACCACCAGCCGCAGTCCGCGCGCCTCGGGATCGTCGGCTGTCTTCGTGCCGGTGCTGCTCTGTTCGCTCATCGGGTCTCCGGACGGCCGGACGGAAGGGTGCACCCAAGTCCACCACGGATGCGGGGGCCTCTCGGATGCCGGGGTGACCTGCGCGTCCGTAGCGTCGAGGAACGGGGGCTCGGCGGGCTCGCGGTGGCCCCCGTGGTAGTCGCCGGCGAGCAGACGCATCAGACGCGGCGCGGCGATCCGGTCACCGTCACGCCCGTCGCCGACCGGGACGCGGGGGCCGTCCGGGCGTCCCGCGCCGGCGAGCAGACGCATCAGACGCGGCGCGGCGATCCGGTCACCGTCACGCCCGTCGCCGACCGGGACACGGGGGCCGTCCGGGCGATCCTGAGCGGGCGGGACGTCGCCACCGACCCGGTCCGGTACGGCGCACGGGCCTACCGGCTGACGTACCGGACCGTCGACCCGCACGGCGCACCACCACGGCGACCGGCCTGCTCACCCTTCCCAAGGGCGGTGCCCACCGCCTTGACCTGGTCTCCGACACCCACGTCGCGATGGCGCTCGGGAAGGCCCCCTGCACCCCCTCCACAAGGACGCGCCCTCGGTGAAGCAGCTGCTCACGCCATCGGCGACACCCGGACATGCGCCCGCACCCTCGCAGGTCAGGGAGCGAGGGTGCGGGCGGTCGAGCAGGGAGCCGTGGACCGCTTCGGCTTCCTGGCTGTTCTTGGACGGCGTACGGCGGTGAGGCGCGCGGTGGCTCAGTACCAGCCGTTGGCCTGCCAGAAGGCCCAGGCGCCGGTCGGGCTGCCGTAGCGGGAGTTCATGTAGTCCAGGCCCCACTTGATCTGGGTCTTGGCGTTGGTCTTCCAGTCGGACCCGGCGGAGGCCATCTTGGAGCCGGGCAGGGCCTGGACCAGGCCGTAGGCGCCGGAGGAGGAGTTCGTGGCGTTGACGTCCCAGCCGCTCTCGTGCTCGACGATCTTGCTGAACGCGGCGTACTGCGCGGCGTTCGGGATCATCTGGTGCGCGATGGCCTTGGCGGAGGCGGACGAGCTGGTGGTGGCCGCCTGGGCCGGCGCCGCGGTCAGGACCAGGCCGGCGGTGGCGGCGGCCATCGCGACGGTGGTGATGGCCTTCTTCGGAGAAGCGATGCGGCGGGCGATGCGGGAGACGGTCACGGGGAACCTTTTCTTCGGGGACATGGAGGTCGCTCGCGGTCCCGGGGGACATGCGTCGGCGCCGAGGCCCGTGGGCTTGTCGGCGCCGTGCGACGTCATCCAGAGAAACAGGCTCGACAGGTGTCCGCAATGACCCCTTTTACTAGTTGTGGTCGCATCTGGGGTGCGGGGGTGCCGTGTGATCTGGCTCTCAAAGCGCAGGTCAGAGGCTGTTTTGTCGCGGACATGGCGTCCGATATGCACTACTAGTGCAGTTAGTTGGTGATATGGGTCATGTGGGGTGGTTCACCGGTCAACGAGGCTCGAATGTGACCGCGCTCTCGAACGCCGCCCGCCGGGTGGCTCTGCGTAGCGCCCTGAGCACGACGGGACCGACGGCAAGGGTGAGCACGACGGTGACCAGGGCCCGGCCCAGGTCCCAGCCGAGGGACGTGGCCAGGCAGTACGCCAGGAAGCGGGCCAGGTTGGCGGGGACACCGGCGTGCGGGTCGAAGGCGATGTTCGAGGCGAGGGCGCCCATGAAGGGCCAGCCGGCCATGTTCATGGCGGTGCCGTAGGCGAAGGCGGCGAGAAAGCCGTACACCGCGAGGAGCCGGACCTCGGCGCGGCCCCTCAGGCGGCCGGGGCCCGGCAGCAGACCCGCGCCCATCGTGAACCAGCCCATCGCCAGCATCTGGAACGGCATCCACGGGCCCACCCCGCCCGTGAGCAGCGCGGACGCGAACATCGTGACGTTGCCGAGCGCGAAGCCGAAGCCCGGACCGAGGACCCGGCCACTGAGCACCATCAGGAAGAACATCGGCTCGATACCGGCGGTCCCGGCGCCGATCGGTCTGAGCGCGGCGCCGGTCGCGGCGAGGACACCGAGCATCGCCACGGCCTTCGGGCCGAGCCCCGACTCCGCGATCGCCGCGGCGACCACCGCGACCAGGAGGACCAGCAGGCCGGCGAAGAGCCAGGGGGCGTCCTGGGTGTGGGTGCCGACCTGGGAGGTGGGCGGGGCGAGGAAGGGCCACCCGAAGGCGACGACGCCCACGGCGCTGACGAGGGTGAGGGTGAGGACCGAGCGGGGGCCGAGGCGGACGGCTCGTGTCATGACAGGGCTTCCCTCACCTGGTTGACCGTGAGCCACCGCTGCGGGGCGAGGATCTTGCTGACCTGCGGGGCGAAGGAGGGGGAGGACGTGATGACGTCCGCCGTCGGCCCGTCGGCGATCACCTCTCCCTCGGCGAGCAGGATCACCCGGTGGGCGAGCTCCGCGGCGAGCTCCACGTCATGCGTGGCCAGCACGATCGCGTGGCCGGTGGTGGCGAGGTCCCGCAGCAGGGCGACGAGGCGGGTCTTCGCCGCGTAGTCCAGGCCGCGCGTGGGTTCGTCCAGGAGCAGCAGGGGTGGGCGGGCGGTCAGGACCACGGCGAGCGCGAGGGCGAGCCGCTGTCCTTCGGAGAGGTCCCGGGGGTGGGTGTCGTCGGTCACGCCGGGAAGCAGCTCGGCGACGAGGGTGCGGCAGGTGCCGGGTGGTGCGTCGGCGTCGGAGTCGGCGGCCCGGCATTCGGCTTCGACCGTGTCGGCGTAGAGGAGATCCCGGGGTTCCTGGGGGACGAGGCCTACGTGGCGTACGAGGTCGCGGGGGGTGGTGCGGTGTGGCTGGGCGCCGCCTACCTGGACTCTTCCGGCGGAGGGCGCCACGAGGCCGACCAGGGTGTTGAGGAGGGTGGACTTTCCGGCGCCGTTGCGGCCCATGAGGGCGATGGTCTCGCCCGGGCGGATGGTGAGGTCCAGGGTGGTGAGGGCTTGGATGTGGGCTCGGCGGACGGTGAGGTTCTGGACTTCGGCGAGGTGGGGCGGCGTCTCGGGGGCGGTGTCACGTTTACGTAGGAACAGGAGGTGGCGCTGGGCGGGGGGTCCTGTAGGGGCGCTTTCGCTTGCCCGCGCTTGCGGGGTGCCGCCTGCGCCCACCCGTGCCGCCCCAGCGGCACGACTGCCCGCAGGCTGAGTCGGTCTCGTGGCCAGGCGCTCCCTGAGGTCTCCCGCCCTGCGGCGCGCGTCCCGCACCGTCAGCGGCAGCGGGGACCAGCCCGCCAGCCGGCCCAGGTCGACCACCGGGGGATACACCGGGGACACGGCCATGACGTCGGCCGGGGTGCCGAGGAGAGGTGGTTCCCCCGGGGCCGGGAGGAGGGCCACCTGGTCGGCGTACTGGATGACGCGTTCCAGCCGGTGTTCGGCCATGAGGACCGTCGTGCCGAGGTCGTGGACCAGGCGTTGGAGGACGGCCAGGACCTCGTCGGCCGCCGCGGGGTCCAACGCCGAGGTGGGTTCGTCGAGGACCAGGACCCGCGGGTGCGGGGTGAGGACCGAGCCGATCGCCACCCGCTGCTGCTGGCCGCCGGAGAGCGTGGCCAGGGGGCGGTCGCGCAGCGGGACCAGGCCGAGGAGGTCCAGGGTCTCCTCCACCCGGCGGCGCATCACCGGCGGCGCCAGGCCCAACGACTCCATCCCGTAGGCGAGTTCGTCCTCCACCGTGTCCGTCACGAAGTGGGCCAGGGGGTCCTGGCCCACTGTGCCCACCACGTCGGCGAGTTCGCGCGGCTTGTGGGTGCGGGTGTCACGGCCGGCCACCGTGACGCGGCCGCGCAGGGTGCCGCCGGTGAAGTGCGGGACCAGTCCGCACACCGTGCCGAGGATCGTGGACTTGCCCACCCCCGACGGGCCCACGAGCAGCACGAGTTCACCCTCCGGCACCGCGAAGTCGACGCCCCGGACGGTGGGTTCGGCCGCCCCGTCGTACGTCACGGAGACATCCTCGAAGCGGATCACGACGACGGCTCCTTGAGCGAGAGGGAGGGGGCGGGGGCGAGGAAGGCCGGCAGGAGGCCGAGGAGGATCGCCGCGGCAGGCAGGAGGGGGAGGGTGGGGGCGACGAGAGGGACCACCCCGGGGTGCAGGGCCGCCGGGTCGGTGGCCCCCGCCAGGAACATCGCCGCCGCCACGGCCACTCCGGAACCGGCGACCAGGAGGGCGCGGACGGTCCAGCGGTCCGGGCGGTAACGGGTGCGCGGGGTACGGCGGCCGCCCAGGCGCAGGCCCGCGAGGGCGGCGGCGAGGCCGGCGAGGAGGACGGGGATGCCGTACGTGCCGCCTTCGGCGGTGAGCAGTCCGTACGTTCCCGCGCACACGCCGAGCAGGCCGCCGAGGGTGAGTGCGGTGGTCGTACGGCGGACGCGGGGCGGGACCTGGGCCGTACGGCCGTAGCCGCGGGCGTCCATCGCGGCGGCGAGGGCGACCGATCGCTCCAACGCGCCCTCCAGGACCGGGAGTCCGACTTGGAGCAGGCCCCGGACGCCGGTGTCCGGGCGGCCCCGGAGGCGGCGGGCGGCGCGCAGGCGCTGGACGTCGGCGACGAGGTGCGGGGCGAAGGTGAGGGCCACGACCACCGCGACACCGAGTTCGTAGAGGGCGCCCGGGAGGGACTTGAGGAGGCGGTGCGGGTTGGCCAGGGCGTTCGCCGCGCCCACGCAGATGAGGAGGGTGGCGAGCTTCAGGCCGTCGTAGAGGGCGAAGACGAGGGACTCCGCGGTGACCCTGCCGCCCAGGCGGATGCCCTGGGCCCAGTCGGGGAGGGGCAGTTCGGGGAGGGTGACGAGGGTGTGGGAGCCGGGGATCGGGGAGCCGAGGACGAGGGCGAAGAGGAGACGGATGAGGAGGACGGCGAGGGCGAGTTTGAGGAAGGCGGTGTAGGAGCGGGACCAGGGGGTGGGGCGGCGGCAGGCCGCCACCACGTAGGCGGAGGTGGTGATGAGGAGGGCGAGGAGGAGGGGATTGGTGGTGCGGGTGGCCGCGATGCCGAGGGAGAGGGACCAGAGCCACCAGGCGCCGGGATGGATCGGCTGCCCGAAGCTAGGCATGCCGGCGTCGCCTCGCCTGCCACACCGCCGCAGCTCCCAGTACCGCCACCCCCGCCAACCCCGCCAGCAGCCCCACCGAAGGGCCCCCGTCCGAGGGACCCTTGTCCGACGGGGTCGTCTTCTTCCCCGTCACCTGTTCCCCGCACCCCGTCTCCGGATACCCCCCGATCGCGCACAGCAGGGCGTTGGTGTTGTAGCGGAGGGGCTTGGCGACCGTGGCCAGGGCCTCGGCCGTGGTCGCGTCCGAGGGGACCGACGCGCACGCGGTGCGGCGGGACGGCGGCTTCTCTCCGGAGGGCGCGTCCGACGCCGTACCGAAGTCGAGGACCAGGGCCACCCGCTTACGGCCGTCCCGAGCCGGGGTGTCCGCGCAGATCGTCGTGAACGACGCCGTCCCGCGGGGGGTGTCCGCGTCCGAGGAGTCCTCGCTCACCGCGAAGCGGAAGCCCTGGACGTCACCGTCGGAGGGGACCGAGGTGGAGGGGCCCTGGGTGGCGTACGTCCAGGCTGTGCCGGTGCGGTCCCAGAAGGACCAGTAGCGGTAACCGGTGGCGTGGGACGGGGTCGCGAGCGACAGGAGGAGTCCCGCCAGGAGGGGCAGGACCGCCAGGCCCCGGCGGGTCACGGCTGCTTCCGCTTGTTGCGGCCGCTGAGGAGGAAGCCGATGCCGGCCCCGGCGGCGAGACCCGCGCCGACCACCCACCACACGGAGGGGTCGGAGTCGTCCCGGGACTCGGCGGCCGGTGCCGCCGTCGCCCTCGGCTTCGGTCCCGTCGCGGTCAGCCGCTGCACCAGGTCGGTGCCGCCGAAGTCGCGCGGATCGGCGCCGCCCGTCTTCGCGGCCAGGATGAGCTGGGCGTAGGCCGCGGGGCCGCTCTGCTCGGCCCACTTCGCGGAGTTCCGCTCCAGCCAGCGCAGCGGACCCGCGGCCGCGGCCGTCCCGCCCTGTGCGGCCAGCGCCACGACCGCGTCGGCCGTGTTGCCGTAGTCGGGCTGGTTCTCGGAGCCGGGGAGGGCGGAGGTCAGATGGCCGTCCTTCGCGACCGCCTTCGCCAGGTACGCCGCGCCGTTGGCCGAGGCCCGCTGCCAGGTGGGTGTCGAGGCGTCGGCGCAGCCGGCCTTCTTCGCGTCGCCGGCCCGCACGGTGAGCATGCCCGTGCCCAGCACGCTGACGACGGCCGCCGCGGTCGCGTCCGCGTTGGCCGTGAGCTTGCCCTTCTTGTCCGGCTGGTAGGCGAACGCGCCCCCGTCGGCGCATGGCAGGGCCAGCTTCAACAGGGCGTCGTAGGGCGACTTGCCGTACTTGGCGATCCGCGAGATGTAGGCGCCCGAGGCGTTGAGCGCGCCGATCACCACGGACGTCGAGTTGGCGTCGCTGGCCCCGCCGGGGGCGAAGCCCCAGCCGCCGTCCTTGTTCTGGACGGACTCCAGCCAGCTCACCGCCTTACGGACGGCGGGGTCGTGGTCGCCGGACGCGGCCAGCGCCTGGACGGCGGCGGACGTGCTGTTGGTGTCGACCATGAGCTTGGTGTCGCAGGCCGCCGACGGCTTCGCGCGGTACGCCGCGAACGCGCCGTTCGCGCACTGCTGCCCGGCCAGCCAGTCGACGGCCGCGGCGGCGGGCTCCACGTCCGCCCGGTGCAGGGCGATCAGGGCGAGGGACTGCCGCCAGACCCCGTCGTACGTGGGGTCGCTGCTGCCGTACAGAGCGGAGGGCAGCGCGGGCGACGGGGACGGTGAGGCGGCTATGGCGGGCGCGGCCGTTGCGATCACGACGGTGGCGGCCAGGACCGCGGCGCTGCGGCGGACGTTCATGATCGGCGGTTGCCCTTCTCCCTGCGGGGAGCCGGGCAGCACGGGAGGAGCCCCGGGCGGCTCGGCTCCGTATACCTCGACGGTGCCGCACACCGGCCGGTTGCCGGTGCGCGCGAGCCGGTCACGAACCGTGCGGGGCAGTCCGGCTCACCGCTCATGGATGCGGCTCACGGTTGCGGGTCAGCGCCGGATTCGCACCGGCTTCCCCCTGTACGGGTGTGATGACGACCTGGCCACTCTACTCGCCCGTAGGGAAGCGGCTGAGAGCCACCTGTGTGCTCAGACGGCCGCGTACGTCACCGGCTCGCTCCCCGGCACCGCCTCCGCCCGACCCAGCTTCACCAGCCGCCGCAGATGCGCCTCGGCCTCCGAGACCGCGATGTTCCGTGAGCCGTACGGGATCTGCTCCCACGGCCGGTTCCACTCCATGCGCTCGGCGAGCTGCCAGGGCGTGAGGGGTTCGGCGAGCAGGGAGTGCAGGTCGGTGAGGCGTTCCTCGTGGTGGGCGAGCAGCTCCCGTACCCGGGCGCTCGCGTCGGTGAAGACGTGCTGGTGGGCGGGGAGGACCTCGGCGGGGGCGAGGCGCCCGACGCGTTCCAGGGAGTCGAGGTAGTCGCCGAGGGGGTCCGTGACGGTGGCGTCGTCGGGGTCCTCGTACAGGCCGATGTGCGGGGTGATCTCGGGGAGCAGGTGGTCGCCGGAGAACAGGCGGCCGTGGCCGGGCAGTTGGGCGGGGTGTTCCTCCTCCAGGTGCAGGCAGACATGGCCGGGGGTGTGCCCCGGGGTCCAGATCGCGCGGAGCCTGCGGCCGGGGAGGTCGAGGAGTTCGCCGGGGACGATCTCGCGGTCGGGCAACGCGGGGGAGAAGCCCGGGAGTTCGCGGCGGCGAGCGGTGCGCAAAGGGGCCACATGCTCCTCGGGGGCGCCCGCGGCCTCCAACTTGGCCGTCATATAGGTGAACCAGCGTTCGGCGCGGGTCTCCCGGGTGCGCCGCACGATCGCGGAGTCCGCCGCGTGCATCGCGATCCAGGCGCCGGAGGCCTCCCGCACCTTGCCGGACAGACCGTGGTGGTCGGGGTGGTGATGGGTGATGACCACGCCGTGGATCTCGCCGACGTCGGTGCCGCACGCGGTGAGCCCCTCGGCGAGGGTGTCCCAGGAGGCCGGGTCGTCCCACCCGGTGTCGACGAGGACCAGTCCGCGGTCGGTCTCGACGGCGTACACGAGCGTGTGGCCGAGGGGGTTGTCGGGGATCGGCACCCGAACGGACCGGACACCGCCGCCGTGGTCGTACACCTGCGCCATGAGTTCCCCAATCACCGGGTCCCGGCTCACTATAACTAGAACGGGTTTCGACGGTAGCCCGAGGTCACCAACAGCCGTGGTGTGCGGCCCGTGGACTCCTCGGAGTGGAACTGGTATCAGTTTCCGTATCTGATGGATCGTCAGTAAGCCGCCCCAGGGAGGCAGTCGTCATGGCCGAGCTCTTGGAACACGGACAGCTGTTCATCGGCGGGGAGTTGACCGACCCCCTGGGCAAGGACGTCATCGAGGTGATCTCCCCGCACACCCAGGAGGTCATCGGACGGGTGCCGCACGCCTCCCGGGCGGACGTGGACGCGGCCGTCGCCGCCGCGCGCACCGCCTTCGACGAGGGACCCTGGCCGCGGATGACGCTGGACGAGCGCATCGAGGTCGTCACCAGGATCAAGGACGCCATCGCGATACGGCACGAGGAGATCGCCCGCGTGATCTCCTCCGAGAACGGCTCCCCGTACTCCTGGAGCGTTCTCGCGCAGGCCCTCGGCGCGATGATGGTCTGGGACTCGGCGATCACGGTCGCCCGGAACTTCACGTACGAGGAGGCGCGCGACGGAGTCCTGGGCCGCATCCTCGTGCGCCGCGAGCCCGTCGGGGTCGTGGCCGCCGTAGTCCCCTGGAACGTCCCGCAGTTCGTCGCCGCCGCCAAGCTCGCGCCCGCGCTGCTCACCGGCTGCACGGTGGTGCTCAAGCCGTCGCCCGAGACGCCGCTGGACGCGTACGTCCTGGCCGAGATCACCAAGGAGGCCGGGCTGCCGGAGGGGGTGCTCTCCATCCTCCCGGCGGACCGCGAGGTCAGCGAGTACCTGGTCGGACACCCCGGCGTCGACAAGGTCTCCTTCACCGGCTCGGTGGGCGCGGGCAAGCGCGTGATGGAGGTCGCCGCCCGCAACCTCACCCGCGTGACACTGGAGTTGGGCGGAAAGTCGGCGGCCGTCGTGCTGCCGGACGCGGACGTCGAGACGGCCGTCGCCGGGATCGTCCCGAACGCCTGGATGAACAACGGACAGGCCTGTGTGGCCCAGACCCGCATCCTGCTGCCCCGCTCCCGTTACGACGAGTTCGCCGAGGCCTTCGCGGCGGCCGCGAGCGCGCTGGTCGTCGGTGACCCGCTCGACCCGGCCACCCAGGTCGGCCCCCTGGTCGCCGAACGCCAGCAGCGCCGCAACCTCGACTACATCCGCATCGGCCAGGAGGAGGGCGCCAAGATCCTCACCGGCGGTGGGCGCCCGGCGGGCCTGGACCGCGGCTGGTACGTCGAGCCGACCCTGTTCGGGGACGTCGACAACTCGATGCGGATCGCGCGCGAGGAGATCTTCGGCCCGGTGATCTGCCTGCTCCCCTACGGCGACGAGTCCGAGGCCGTGAAGATCGCCAACGACTCCGACTACGGCCTCTCCGGCAGTGTGTGGACGGCCGACACCGGGCACGGCATCGAGATCGCCCGCCAGGTCCGCACCGGCACCTACTCGGTGAACACCTTCAGCCTCGACATGCTCGGCCCCTTCGGCGGCTACAAGAACTCGGGCCTTGGCCGGGAGTTCGGTCCGGAGGGCTACGGCGAGTACCTGGAGCACAAGATGATCCATCTGCCGGCCGGCTGGGAGGCGTGAGCCGCGATGGGGGACCGCTGGCACGTCGAGGTCGACCGCTCCCTGTGCATCGGCTCGGCCCAGTGCGTCCACACCGCCCCGGACGGCTTCCGCCTCGACACGGCCCGCCAGTCCCACCCCGCGGATCCGGAGACCGACGCCAACGAGAAGATCCTGGCGGCCGCCGAGAACTGCCCGGTCGAGGCCATCATGATCAGCCTGCTGGGAAGCGGGGAGCCGGTGTTCCCGCCGGAGGAGTAGACGCCCGGTGATTGTCCTAAAAATCATGGTTTGAGGGGTTTCATTCACGGACGAGCGTTCTATTCTGGAAGCAGGCCTACGAGACGAGTGAGGGAGTCCGAGCGGAGTAGCCGACTCGGGCAGGAAGTGAAGGCTTCCGCCAGGGCCGACGTCGACGGTCGGGCTGAGAGGCCGGAGAGCAGCAGTAGGGCTCGACGGCGACCCCCAGGACCTGATCCGGGTCATACCGGCGAAGGGAACCCGTCTCGTAGGTCATTCGTCGCGTCCAGCAGGTCTCCCTCGCCGCCCCCCCCATCTTCGCGGCCCTGCCAAGAGGGCTGCTGTCGGAGACGCTGATCAGAGGTCCGGCCACCGCGCGGCCCGGTGCAATGCCGGGTCGCGCGCGGGCGGCAGGTCTGCATGACGTGGATGCGCGCGAACGGCCCCACCGCCAATGCCGGCACGGCATCGATGCATGTGGGGGCACGGTGATCGACATCAACGGGACTGGCGTCTTTTTCGGCCTGGACGTCGGCAAGAGCAAACATCACGGCCACGGACTCACCCCGGAGTGCGGCTAGGGCCGCGGTTCCGTGAGGTCGATCAGGCGGCACACCGTCTCGATGTCGATCTTCACCTGGGCGATGGAGGCGCGGCCCGAGAGCCAGGTGATCAGGGCCGAGTGCCAGGTGTGCTCGATGACGCGGACCGCGGACAGCTGCTCGGGGGTCGGTTTCTCGATGCCCATCGCGTCCAGGATGATCAACGTGGTCTGGTGGGAGACCTGGTCGACCTCCGGGCTCACACTGCGGTCCGCGAAGGTCAGCGCGCGGACCATCGCGTCGGCCAGGTGCGGCTCGCGCTGCAGCGCCCGGAAGGCCCGCATCAGCGTCTCCGCGACCCGCTCGGCGGCCGTCTCGCCCTGCGGCGGCTTCTTGCGGAGTGTGCCGTGCATGTGTTCCAGCTGGTCCTGCATGGTGGCGACCAGCAGATGGATCTTGGACGGGAAGTAACGGTAGAGGGTGCCGAGCGCGACCTGGGAGGACTCCGCGACCTCCCGCATCTGCACCGCGTCGAACCCGCCCCGGCTCGCCAACTGCGCGCTCGAGTGCAGGATGCGGCGGCGCCGCGCCTCCTGCCGCTCGGTCAGCGGCGGGGTGTCCGGCCGTGCGGTACTGGCTTCCACTCTGGGCGGCTTGGCCACCTTGTCCACCTTGGGTTCAGTGACAGTGCGTGAGGGTGTGCGATCACTCAGCATGCCAGCGTACGGGTCGTGGCGTGAATCACCCGATCCACCGCTCACAGGGCCCCTACCTGCCGGTAGATTCAGAGCCTCCTGAACGATCAAGTCTGAAACTTGTTCTAGATTACCGTCTCGTCGTAATCTCGCGGGACAGCGCAGGCAGAAGGGGGCCAAGAGTGACCGCTGAGGCCAGTCAGGCGGGGTCTTCCGAGGACCTGGCCGCCGACGGCGAGCGACCGCTCCGTATCGCGCTCCTCACCTATAAGGGGAACCCGTTCTGCGGGGGCCAGGGGGTCTACACCCGGCACCTCTCACGCGAACTGGCCCGCCTCGGCCACCGGGTCGAGGTCATCGGCGCCCAGCCGTACCCCGTCCTCGACGAGGGCGTGCCGCTCACGGAGTTGCCGAGCCTCGACCTGTACCGCTTCCCGGACCCCTTCCGCACCCCGAAACGCGACGAGTACCGGGACTGGATAGACGCCCTGGAAGTCGCCACGATGTGGACCGGCGGCTTCCCCGAGCCACTGACCTTCTCCCTGCGGGCCCGACGCCATCTCCGGGCCCGCACTGGTGAGTTCGACGTGGTCCACGACAACCAGACCCTCGGCTACGGCCTGTTGGGCGACGTCGGCGCCCCGCTGGTGACCACCATCCACCACCCCATCACCGTGGACCGGCAGTTGGAGCTGGACGCGGCCGACGGCTGGCAGCAGCGGCTGTCCAAGCGCCGCTGGTACGCCTTCACCCGCATGCAGAAGAGGGTGGCCCGCCGCCTCCCCTCGGTCCTCACCGTCTCCGGCACCTCCCGCCAGGAGATCGTCGACCACCTGGGCGTCCGCGACGACCGGATCCACGTCGTCCACATCGGCGCCGACACGGACCAGTTCTCGCCGGATCCGTCCGTGCCGGTCGTCCCCGGCCGGATCGTCACGACCTCCAGCGCGGACGTCCCCCTCAAGGGCCTGGTCTTCCTCGTCGAGGCACTGGCGAAGGTGCGCACCGAACACCCCGGGGCCCATGTCGTGGTCGTCGGCAAGCGGCCCACCGAGGGCCCGGTCGCCCAGGCGATCGAGCGCTACGGCCTCGAAGGCGCCGTCGACTTCGTCAAGGGCATCTCGGACGCGGAACTGGTCGACCTGGTCCGCTCGGCGGAGGTCGCCTGCGTACCGTCGCTCTACGAGGGCTTCTCCCTCCCGGCGGCGGAGGCGATGGCGACCGCGACCCCCCTGGTGGCGACGACGGGTGGCGCGATCCCCGAGGTGGCGGGACGTGACGGCGAGACGTGCCTCGCGGTGCCGCCGGGCGACTCCGGCGCACTGGCGGTGGGGCTCAGCCGGCTGCTGGGCGACCCGGAGCTACGGGCACGGCTCGGGGCGGCGGGACGCGAGCGAGTGCTCGCCCGCTTCACCTGGGCACGCGCCGCCGAGGGAACGGTGACCAGATACCGCGAGGCGATCGCCACGACCGCGAAGGGAACCACGTCCCGCTCGTCGGCGGTCGCGACGGGCCCGGGGGTCCCGCGTCAGGGGCGCTCGGAAGCCGGGACGGAAGAGGATCGCGAGGGGGCCACCGCCGCTGCGAAGGGAACCGCGTCCGGCTCGTCGGCGGCTGCGACGGGCCCGGGGGTCCCGCGCCGGGGGCGCTCGGAAGCCGGGACGGAAGAGGATCGCGAGGGGGCCACCGCCGCTGCGAAGGGAACCGCGTCCGGCTCGTCGGCGGCTGCGACGGGCCCGGGGGTCCCGCGCCGGGGGCGCTCGGAAGCCGGGACGGAAGAGGGGCGCGAGGCGGCCACCGCCGTCGCGACCGAGCCGTCCGCCGCTTCCCCTTCCGCTCCCGCGCCCTCGAACAGTGCCGTATCCGCCACTCCCAGGACCGCCCCCGCGGCCTCCACCGCAGACACCGGTGTCTATCCCGAAAGCAGGGCCACGTGCTGACCGTCGACTTCTCCCGGTTCCCGCTCGCGCCGGGCGACCGCGTCCTGGACCTCGGCTGCGGGGCCGGCCGGCACGCGTTCGAGTGCTACCGGCGCGGCGCGCAGGTCGTGGCCCTGGACCAGAACGCCGAGGAGATCCGCGAGGTCGCGAAGTGGTTCGCGGCGATGAAGGAGGCGGGCGAGGCCCCCGAGGGCGCCACCGCGACGGCCATGGAGGGCGACGCCCTGGCGCTCCCCTTCCCCGACGAGTCCTTCGACGTCGTGATCATCTCCGAGGTCATGGAGCACATCCCGGACGACAAGGGCGTACTCGCCGAGATGGTCCGGGTGTTGAAGCCGGGCGGCCGGATCGCCATCACCGTCCCGCGCTACGGCCCCGAGAAGGTCTGCTGGGCGCTGTCCGACGCGTACCACGAGGTCGAGGGCGGCCACATCCGCATCTACAAGGCGGACGAACTGCTCGCGAAGATCCGCGAGGCGGGCCTGAAGCCCTACGGCACCCATCACGCGCACGCGCTGCACTCGCCGTACTGGTGGCTGAAGTGCGCGTTCGGCGTCGACAACGACAAGGCGCTGCCGGTGCAGGCGTACCACAAGCTGCTGGTCTGGGACATCATGAAGAAGCCGCTGGCGACGAGGGTCGCCGAGCAGGCCCTCAACCCCCTGATCGGCAAGAGCTTCGTGGCGTACGCGACCAAGCCGCACCTGCCGCAGGTGGCCGGCTCGTGACCACTCCCCGGACAGAACACCTCGTCCTGCCCGGGGTCCTCACCGCCGGGCAGGCCGCCGCGACCGTCGCCGGGATCCTGGCCGTGCAGCGGGAGGACGGGGCGATCCCGTGGTTCCGCGGGCACCACCTCGACCCCTGGGACCACACCGAGGCCGCGATGGCGCTGGACGCGGCAGGGGAGCACGAGGCGGCCGAGCGGGCGTACGAGTGGCTCGCGCGGCACCAGAACGAGGACGGTTCCTGGTACGCGTCATACCAGGACGGGGACTTCGCGGAGGTCACCGACCGGGGGCGCGAGACGAACTTCGTCGCCTACATGGCCGTAGGAGTGTGGCACCACTATCTGTCCACCGGGGACGACACGTTCCTCGACCGGATGTGGCCGGCGGTGTACGCGGCGATCGAGTTCGTGCTGGGGCTTCAGCAGCCGGGCGGGCAGATCGGCTGGAAGCGGGAGGACGACGGTACGGCGGTCGCGGACGGGCTGCTCACCGGGTCGTCGTCGATCCACCACGCGCTGCGGTGTGCGCTGGCGATCGCCGAGCAGCGTGAAGAGGCGCAGCCGGACTGGGAGTTGGCGGTCGGAGCGCTGCGGCACGCGATCCGCCGGCACCCGGAGCGGTTCCTCGACAAGGGCCGCTACTCGATGGACTGGTACTACCCGGTCCTGGGCGGGGCGTTGACCGGCGCGGAGGCCAAGTCCCGTATCGAGGCGGACTGGGACCGGTTCGTGGTCCCCGGCCTCGGAGTGCGCTGTGTCTTCCCCAACCCGTGGGTGACGGGCGGCGAGTCGGCCGAACTCGCGCTGGCCCTGTGGGCGACGGGCGAGTCCGACCGGGCGCTGGAGATCCTCCAGTCGATCCAGCATCTGCGGGACGCGGAGAGCGGGTTGTACTGGACGGGGTTCGTGTTCGAGGACTCGGCGATCTGGCCACGGGAGCTGACGACGTGGACCGCGGGGTCGTTGCTGCTGGCGGTCGCCGCGCTCGGGGGTCACGAGGCGACCTGTGCGGTGTTCTCGGGGGACCGGTTGCCGTCGGGGTTGGATCCGGACTGCTGCGCCTGAGCGCACGGGTGGTTGTTGTTCGTCGGCGGGTGCGGGTGTTCTGTGGCTGGTCGCGCAGTTCCCCGCGCCCCTGCGGGGCGCGTTTCAGTGGCGGTGAGCCCGATTCGCGATGGCGTGGCCGACGAACAGGTACACCACCGCTGCCAGGCCGTAGCCGGCTACTACTCGTGCCCAGGCCTCGTCGAAGGTGAAGAGGTCGTAGGACCAGCCGGCGAGCCAGCGGGCGGCGTCGTGGATGAACTGCACGAAGTCGTTCGCGGGGTTGGCGTCCAGCAGGTACATCAGGATCCACAGGCCCAGGATGAGGGCCATGATGTCGGCGACGATCGCTATGACCGTCCCGGCGGAATTGGCACCACGGCGCGTTTCAGTGGACATGTTGTTCGGATGGCCCCGAATCGCTTGACGAAACCTGGTGTCATGCGTTCAGATCCGCCAGCACCCGCAGCGTGTGCGGATCGGGGGCCAGGGCCAGCAGGTCCGTCACCGGGCCCTTGCGCCAGGACTCCAGCCGCTCGGCGATGCGTTCGCGCGGGCCGACCAGGGAGATCTCGTCGGCGAAGGCGTCCGGGACGGCGAGTACGGCCTCCTCGCGCCGGCCTTCGAGGAACAGCCGCTGGATGCGGCGGGCTTCGTCCTCGTAGCCCATGCGGGCCATCAGGTCGGCGTGGAAGTTGCGGGCCGCGTGGCCCATGCCGCCGATGTAGAAGCCGAGCATCGTCTTGACGGGCAACAGCCCTTCGGCGACGTCGTCGCAGACCCGCACCTGGGCCATGGGGGCGATGAGGAAGCCCTCGGGTGCGTCGGCGAGCGATGCTTCGTACACCTCGGGACGGGTCGGCGACCAGTACAGCGGCAGCCAGCCGTCGGCGATCCGGGTGGTCTGCGCGACGTTCTTCGGTCCCTCGGCGCCCAGGAGCACGGGGAGTTCGGCGCGCAGGGGATGGGTGATCGGCTTGAGGGCCTTGCCGAGACCGGTGCCGTCCGGGCCCCGGTACGGCAACGGATGGAAACGGCCGTCCACTTCGACCGGCCCCTCACGCCTCAGGACCTGCCGTACGACCTCGACGTACTCCCGGGTCGCGGTCAGCGGTGACTTGGGGAACGGGCGGCCGTACCAGCCCTCGACGACCTGCGGCCCGGACAGCCCGAGACCGAGCATCATCCGCCCGCCGGAGAGATGGTCCAGGGTGAGGGCGTGCATGGCCGTGGTGGTCGGGGAGCGGGCGGCCATCTGGGCAACCGCCGTACCCAGCTTGATGGTCGACGTCCGCGCCGCGATCCAGGTGAGCGGTGTGAACACGTCCGACCCCCACGACTCGGCCGTCCACACCGAGTCGTACCCGAGCCGCTCCGCCTCCTGGGCCAGCGGTACATGGCGGTCATCGGGGCCACGGCCCCAGTAGCCGAGCGCAAGACCGAGTCGCACGACGCCTCCTGACGCTGTGTCAGCTCTTCGGGTCGCTCGCGAATGTACGGCAACGGCCCCCCGCCCGGAAGGGGCGAGGGGCCGTCGTACGACCTCGAAGGGCTCAGCCGCGCTGGATGCCGCTCGTGTCCTGGAGCACGCCACGGCGGCCGTCCTGCGTCTGGGCGACCAGTCCGGGACCGCGCTGCTCGACGGCCAAGTACCAGGTACCCGGCGCGAGTTCGGCGATCGGCGTCGGCGAACCGTCCTCCGCGAACAGCGGACGCGGCACCGGCACGGCGAACCAGAACGGCGAGAACTCCGCGGCCGGCGGCTGCGGGGCCTGCGCCTGCGGCTGGGGCTGCGCACCGAACGGCTGCCCCGGCTGCGGCTGACCGCCGTAGGGCTGACCCGGCTGCCCGGGCTGTCCCGGCTGACCCTGCTGCTGGGCGCCCGGGTAGCCGTAACCACCGGGCGGCTGGGCGCCGTAGGGCTGCGGCTGGGGCGGCTTGGGGGCCGGGACGAGACCGGCCTTCAGGGCGGGGACCAGCGGGGTGGCGACGGCCGCCCCGGCCATGATCAGGGTCGCGACGAGAGCGAGGATCAGGCCGACACCGGCGCCGACGGTGTCCGAACTGGAGCCGTAGTCCGCGGCACTCAGCGGGTCGAACACGTTGCCCAGCGCGCTCCAGGCGGCGAAGACCGTGAACGCGGTGCCCACCTGGCCGAGGTCGAGCCCCGCCACCTTGGGCACCTGCGGCAGGCCCCGCGCCACCACGACGAGCGCGGCACCGATGATGCCGGCGAGGACGACCCCCATCACGAACGGGCCGCTCGCCCACGCGCTCGGGAGATCGGCGTCGTCGGAGGCCCCGTCGACCGAGTAGAAATCGAGGAACGACGCGATGAACAGCAGTACCGCTGCTCCGATCACCACGCCGTCGCCTCGAGTGAGGGAGCGGATATTCACTTCAAGTCCTTCGTAGGTCGTCTCGTCGTCGGTAGACCCTATCGTCCGCCCGGGCGGAGCGTACGACGGGATCGGAGCGCTGATCGTTACCCGCGCAAGAAACTCACGATTCCCTCAGAGATTCCTTGCGCGGCCTTCTGTCGCCAGGCGGCACTCGTGAGCCGTGCCGCGTCCTTGCTGTCGCGCATGTTGCCGCATTCGATGAACACCTTGGGGACCGTTGACAGGTTGAGGCCGCCCAGGTCCTTGCGGGTGACCAGTCCGGTGCCGTCACCGATGTAGTTGGAGGGCTTGGTGTTCGTCGCGCGGCCGAAGTCGGTCGCGATCAGTTTGCCGAGTGCGGCGGAGGGCGCGACGATCCGGCGGGTGTCGGCGATGCCCTGGTGGACACGGCCCGGCAGGATCACGTGATAGCCGCGCTGCCCGGCGTCCGCGCCGTCCGCGTGGATCGACACCACCGCGTCGGCCTCGGCCCTGTTGCCGATCCGGGCCCGCTCGTCCACGCAGGGGCCGTAGGGCCGGTCGCCGTCCTGCGTCAGCTTCACCGTCGCGCCCTGCTTCTCCAGCAGCGCGCGCAGCCGGTGGGCGACGTCGAGGGTGAACTTGGCTTCCGCGTAACCGGAGTTGGTGGACGTCCCCGTCGTGTCGCACTCCTTGCGGTTGGTGCCGATGTCGACCTTGCGGTTGATCTCGGCCGTGTGCCGGAAGTTGGTGAGGTTGTGCCCCGGGTCGATGACGACGACCTTGCCCTTGAGCGGGGCGGCGGGTTCCTTGTCGTCGGCGGTGGTGGAGGAGACGGTCGGCGGAGCGCTCGCCTCCTTGCCCGGGGCGGCTGTCGCTCCGCCGTCGGCCGCCCCGCCCACCCCCTCGTACACCAGCCATCCGAGCAGCGCACCCGGCACGAGCACGGCGAGGGCGAGGGTCAGCGGCCTGCGGCGGGGGCGGCGGGGCTGGGGGGAATCGAATTCGGGGCCTGCGTACGACACGTCTGCGACTCTAACCGTGCTCTCGGATCCCCGCCCGCGTCCGTCGCAGCACCCGCAGCGAGTCGGTCGCGGAGACCTCCGTGAACGCGCCGGAGGCCAGGGCCCGGAGGTAGATCCGGTAGGGAGCCTGGCCGGTGAACTCGTCCTCCGGTTCCGGGAACACGTCATGGATGACGAGCAGCCCGCCCTCGGCCACGTGGGGGGCCCAGCCCTCGTAGTCGGCGTTCGCGTGCTCGTCGGTGTGGCCGCCGTCGATGAAGACCAGGGCGAGCGGGGAGCCCCAGATCTTCGCGATCTGCGGAGAGCGGCCGACGATCGCGACCACATGGTCCTCCAGCCCGGCCCGGTGCAGGGTCCTGCGGAAGGCCGGCAGGGTGTCCATCACCCCGAGCTCGGAATCCACGGTCTGCGGATCGTGGTACTCCCACCCAGGCTGCTGCTCCTCGCTGCCCCGGTGGTGGTCGACGGTCAGCGCGGTGACACCGGCCTCCCGGGCCGCGTCGGCGAGCAGGATCGTGGAGCGACCGCAGTACGTCCCGACCTCCAGCAACGGCAGCCCGAGCCGCCCGGCGTCCAGGGCGGCCTCGTAGAGGGCCAGGCCCTCGCCCAGGGGCATGAACCCCTTGGCGGCCTCGAAGGCGGCCAGGATCTCGGGCTTGGGTGCGGCCGCGGCCATGGGGGTCCTCTCGGTCGTACGGGTCAGTCGTGCGTGCGGGCGACGTCGTACGACCGTCATCCACCGCCGTACGTACGTCCGGGCGCCCCATGCTGCCGCATGCTCCTCCGGAGGGGGGACCGGGGGCTCGATCGCCGCGCTGCTGGGGAGAGTGAAGCGCGTGCGCCACCGGCCGTCGCGCTGCCGGATGCAGCCGGGGTGGGCCGGCGGGAGGGGGAGCCCAGCCTGATGAGTGTGCCGGGCGGGCCGGCGCCCGGCGCCCCTCGGTGGCAGGTGAGGTGGCAGTGGCCGTTCGTCGATGCGCTCCTGTCCTGGTCGGCACGGTCGGTGCAGTCGTGCTGCGGATCGGGGACGAGGACCGACGGCGCGGCATGCCGAGTCGGATGAGTCCGCGCGTGGCGTGGGGACGTGGGTGGGCTGCACGGGAGCGGACCCCGTGAACGGGCCTGCGTCGGGACGGGTCCGACGTCTGGACCGGTGTGAGTTCGCGGGTCCTGCCTCCGTCCTACGGCCTTCCGCGTGCCCCCCGACGCAGGCCACCCCCGCCCCGGGCGCGGGGAGGGGGTGGGGACCGGCCGGCCGTAGGTCAGGCCGTGACCGTCTCGCCCGGCAGGGCCAGGTCCAGGGCGATCGCGCGGTCGTCGCCCGTGTGGGTGGCCGAGGAGGCGAGGGGGCCGTGGCCGGTGGCGCGGGCGGCGAGGACGTAGGCGCCCTGGGCGGGGACGGTGAGGACGTATGTGCCGTCGTCGGCGGACAGCGTCGCCCCCGCCTGCCGTCCCCGCCGGTCGATCAGCGTCACCTTGGCGCGGGCGACCGGAGCCCCGGACGCGTCGAGGACACGGCCCCGGAACCCCCGCAGAACCTCCTCGGCCCGCTCCAGATTCGCCTCTTCCTCACTGCTCGCCCGCAGCTGCGGCGCCCGGTTCGGCTTCGGCAGGAACAGCGCCATCAGCAGGCCGATCGCCACCGCGCCGGTCGCGATCAGGAAGGAGACCCGGAAGCCGTGCATGGTCGGTATCTCCACACCGCCGACGGTGTTCGCGGTGTTCGCCAGCACCATCCCGATCACGGCGCTCGACACGGACGTACCGATGGAACGCATCAGCGTGTTGAGACCGTTGGCCGCGCCCGTCTCCGAGGCCGGGACCGCGCCCACGATCAGGGCGGGCAGCGAGGAGTACGCGAGGCCGATACCGGCGCCCAGCACCACCGCGATCACGAGGCTCTGCCAGGCCGCGCTCATCAGGCCGAGGCCCGCGCCGTAGCCGATCGCGATGATCAGCATGCCGAGGATGAGGGTGACCTTGGGACCGTACTTCGCGGACAGCCGGGCGTAGACCGGCGCCGTGAGCATCATCGTCAGGCCCAGCGGAGCGACCAGCAGGCCCGCGGTGACCATCGACTGGCCGAGACCGTAGCCCGTCGCCTTCGGGAGCTGGAGCAGCTGGGGAAGGACGAGCGAGACGACGTAGAAGGAGACACCGACCATGATCGACGCCAGGTTGGTGAAGAGGACCGCCGGGCGGGCGGTGGTGCGCAGGTCGACCAGGGGGGCCTTCAGGCGCAGTTCCATCACGCCCCACAGGACGAGGACCACCGCGGCGGCGGCGAAGAGGCCGAGCGTGGTCGCCGAGGTCCAGCCCCAGTCGCTGCCCTTGGTGATCGGCAGGAGGAAGAGGACGAGTCCGGTGGAGAGGCCGATCGCGCCGAGAACGTCGAAGGTGCCTTCGGCGCGCGCAGGGGACTCCGGTACGACGAGGAGGGTGAGGACGATCGAGAGGGCGCCCAGGCCCGCGGCGCCGTAGAAGAGGGCGTGCCAGTCGGCGTGCTGGGCGATCAGCGCGGCGAGGGGCAGCGCGAGGCCGCCGCCGACGCCGATCGAGGAGCTCATCAGGGCCATGGCCGAGCCGAGCTTCTCGCGGGGCAACATGTCCCGCATCAGGCCGATGCCGAGCGGGATCGCGCCCATGGCGAAGCCCTGGAGGGTGCGGCCGGCGATCATCGTGAGCAGGTCGCTGGTGAGCGCGCTGACCAGGGCGCCGGCCACCATCACGGCGAGGCTGAGGATGAGCATGCGTCGCTTGCCGTACAGGTCGCCGAGGCGGCCCATGATCGGGGTGGCGACGGCGCCCGAGAGCAGGGTGGAGGTCAGGACCCAGGTGGCGTTGCTGGGCGCGGTGTCCAGCAGTTGCGGCAGGTCCTTGATGACCGGGACGAGCAGGGTCTGCATCACCGCGACCACGATGCCCGCGAAGGCGAGCACCGGGACGACAGCGCCGGACGCTCTCCGGGTGGGCTGGTCGGTCGGCGTGTGCGTCATGTGAGGGAGGCCTCCGGGCCTGGAGATCGGGCTGTGTGGGACGTGGACTCTGGTTACGTGTGGCTTGAACTACGTATGCATGGGCAACTATTCCGATGCTTCGGCGTACTAACGAATTCTTTATATTCTCTTGGGGAAGTCGGGGCCGGTTGAGACCATGGCGGTCATGCTCGAAGCCGCTGACGCCACCCGCAGACCCCCTCGTGTCCGCTCCGCACCCCCCGCCTGGCTGGTCGTGGCGCTGGCGTGCGCGGGCCAGTTCCTGGTCGTGCTCGACGTCTCCGTCGTCAACGTGGCGCTGCCGTCCATGCGCGCCGACCTGGGCATGAGCGCATCAGGGCTCCAGTGGGTCGTGAACGCCTACTCCATCGCCTTCGCCGGGTTCATGCTGCTCGGCGGCCGGGCCGGTGACCTCTACGGCCGCAAGCGGATGTTCCTGGTCGGCCTCGGCCTGTTCACCGCGGCCTCGCTGGCCGGAGGCCTGGCCCAGCAGGGCGGGGAACTGCTGCTCGCACGGGCCGCACAGGGCCTCGGCGCGGCGGTCCTCGCCCCCTCGACGCTGACCATCGTGACCTCGGCCGTCCCCGAGGGCGCCGCGCGTGCCCGGGCCATCGCCACCTGGACCGCCGTCGGCGCGGGCGGCGGAGCGGCGGGCGCGTTCTTCGGCGGACTCCTGGTCGACACCCTGTCCTGGCGCTGGGTCCTGCTGATCAACGTCCCCGTCGGCGGCCTGGTGTTCCTGGGCTCGCTGTGGTGGCTGAACGAGAGCCGCAGCGGCGACCGCCGGCGCCTCGACCTGCCGGGCGCGCTGCTGGTCACCGGGGGCCTTGCGGTGTTGGCGTACGGCATCTCGCAGACCGAGGCCGAGGGGTGGACGGCCGCCGCCACGCTGGTCCCGCTGGCGGTCGGGCTGGTGCTGATCTGCGGGTTCCTGCTCGTCGAGTCCCGTACGGCCGCCCCGCTGATGCCGCTCGGCCTGCTCAGGGTGCGGGCCGTGGCGTCGGCGAACGCGGCGATGTTCCTCAGCGGGTCCGCCCTCTTCTGCACGTGGTACTTCATCACGCTCTACGCCCAGAACGTCCTCGGATACTCCCCGCTGGAAGCCGGACTCGCCATGCTGCCGAGCTCCCTGGCCATCGTGCTCGGCTCCAAGCTCGCGCCCCGCCTCATGCACCGGCTCGGGGCCCGCCGGGTGGCGGTCCTGGGGACACTCGTCGCGGTCACCGGTTACGGCTGGCAGTCGACGATGACCGGGGACGGCGGCTACGTCACCTCGATCATGGGTCCCGGGATCCTGATGATGCTGGGCGCGGGCCTCGCCTCGACCCCGCTCGCCTCGCTGGCCACCTCCGGGGCGGCGCCGGGGGAGGCCGGGCTGGTGTCCGGGCTCGTCAACACCTCGCGCACGATGGGCGGCTCGCTGGGGCTCGCCGTGCTGTCGACGCTGGCGGCGGCACGGACAGGTGGTGCGGGTTCGCCGGAGGCGCTGACGGAGGGATACGCCCTGGCGTTCCGGGTGGGGACAGGGGTGCTGCTCGCCGGGGTGGTGCTCATGCTGGTGTGGCTGCCTCGGAAAATTCCGGTGACGTGAGGCAACGGTCCGGGCCGCTCATGGACTCCTTTAGACATCTAGGAGGTGCCCATGGGGGATCGGAAACAGGCTCGGGACGAGGAGTTCCAGAGCTTTGTCATCGGCCGCTGGCCGCGGCTGATGCGGACGGCATTTCTCCTCACGGGGGAGCAGCACGCCGCGGAGGACCTGGTCCAGTCGACGCTCGAACAGGCCTATGTGGCCTGGCGCAGGGTCGGCTCGGCGGACGATCCGGAGGCGTATGTACGGCGCGTGATGATCAACGCGCACGCGCGCAGGCACCGCAGGAGGCTCAGGGAGTTCCTGGCCCCCAAGGACGACTCGGGGCTGGTGCGCGAGATCGCCGACACCGGTGACCGCATCGCCCAGGCCGAGGACCGCAGCGCCCTGCTGAAGGCGCTGGCGGAGCTGCCGCCCCGGCAGCGGGAGGCGGTGGTCCTGCGCTACTGGGAGGACCTGACCGAGACCCAGACGGCCGAGGCGATGGGCTGCTCGGTGGGCTCGGTGAAGAGCAACGCGGCCAAGGGGATCGCGAAACTTCGCGCCATACCCGGACTGGCCGACATGGTGACGCAGGGAGGGCGGAAGTGATGAGCGCGGACCGGGAGAACCAGGACATGAGCAACAGCGACATCGCCCTCCTGCTGGCCGACGCCGCGGACGAGGTCGAGATCGGCATAGCCCCCTACGAGGCGGTGATCCGCGGTGGCCGTCGGCGCCGGGCCCGTCGCTGGGCGGTGGCCGCGGCGACGGCACTGGTCCTCGCGGGCTCCTCGGCGACGCTCGCGGTGGCGGGGCTGCCGGGCCGGGACGGAGGCCAGGTGGCGACCCAGCCGCCCCTCCTGGCTGACGCCGACCCGTCCAGGGCCCTGCGGACCACGCTGGCGACCGGCACCGACCAGGGCACCAAGTGGCGGGTCCTGATCGACGTGTGGTCGGCCCCGCACGACGAGAAGCAGGCCGAGGCCCAGCGCGCCGCCATGGCCTCGCGCGGCCAGACCCCGCCGGACGCCCACACCGCCTCCGACCTCATCGGCAAGATCACGTACTTCGTGTACCGCGACTACGGCGACAGGGCGACCAAGGTCATGGAGAACACGGTCCCCGAGTCGGACACCATGGCCGGCACGGACCTCATCTCCGGCTCGGTCCCGCTCCAGCCCGACGACAAGGCGGACATCCGTCTCGTCATCGGCTACATCGCCAAGACCGCCGAGCGCGTCAACTGCACCTGGACGAACGGGACGGCGACGGTGGTGGAGAAGGCCGGCCCCGGGAGCGGCACCGACGTCCAGGCGATCCGGTCTCCGGAGGGCTCCCCCTACAACTGGTTCGTGTGCCTGGCACCGCGGGGCGCCGAGTACAAGACGGCGGAGGTGATCGGGTAGGGAGCCGCCGGGCTCACAGCCACCCCTGCTGCCGGGCTGCCCGTACCGCCTCCATCCGGTTGCGGGTGCCGGTCTTGCCGATGGCCGCGGAGAGGTAGTTGCGGACGGTGGACTCGGAGAGGTGGAGCCTGTCGGCGATGTCGGCGACCGTCGCGCCGTCCGTGGAGGCCTTGAGGACGTCGCACTCGCGGGCGGTGAGGGGGTTCGGCCCGGCACTGAGGGCGGCCGCCGCGAGCGCGGGGTCGATCACCGTCTCGCCGGTCAGCACTCGGCGGATGGACGCGGCGAGCTCCTCCACGGGGCCGTCCTTGACGAGGAAACCGGCGGCACCCGCCTCCATGGCCCGCCGCAGGTAGCCGGGCCGGCCGAAGGTGGTCAGGATCAACACCCGGCAGTCGGGCGCCTGGTCGCGCAGCTCGGCGGCGGCGTCCAGACCGCTCTTGCCCGGCAGTTCGATGTCGAGGAGCGCGACATCGGGCCGGTGGGTGAGCACGGCGTCCACGATCGCGTCCCCGGCCGCGATCTGCGCCACGACCTGGATATCCGGCTCCATCCCGAGCAACAGCGCGAGCGCCCCCCGCATCATCCCCTGGTCCTCGGCGAGCAGCACACGGATGGACTTGGCGGGACGGTGATTGCGGGGCATCTCGTTCACGGCCCAAGAGTAGGGGCGCCGAGGGGCGGTGGGGTCCGGCGCCGGTGCGCTGATCGCGCGTGGTCTTTGAGAACTGCAGAGCAGATGGGGGAGTTGAGAAGTCGGGAAGCCGTGTGGCGTGACGGGGTGCGTCAACCGACCTGGACCTCGCGCGTGGTCTCCGCCGACCCGTCGGGCTGTGTCGGCCCCACCGACTCGACCGGCAACTCGGCCCGCACCACGAACCCACCCCGTGGCCCAGGCCCGGCCTCCAACCGCCCGCCGGCCGCGGCCAGCCGTTCGGTGAGCCCCTTGAGACCGGTACCGCCGATGCCCGGAACGGACGCGAACGCCGGTGTCGTAACCGGTGGTTCGGGGGCGGGGCTTCCGGGGAGGCGGGCGTCGGAGGGGTGCTCGGGGCCAGTGGCCGGACCTGCTTTCAGGGCTCGTCCCGTGCGAGAGGCCGCCTCGGTGAGAGTGGCCGCCTCTGTGGGAGTGGCCGGTTCCGTGCTCGTGGCTTGGCCTGTGCCAGTGGGCGGTCCCGTGGTGGGGGTCGGCTCCGAGTGGATGGCTTGACCCCTATGACCGGCCGCCTCCGCTTGGCCCGGGTGACTGGCCGCCTCCGCATGACCCGTATGACCGGCCGCCTCCGCTTGGCCCGTGTGATTGGCGGCCTCCGCATGACCCGTATGACCGGCCGCCTCCGTGCCCGTGGTCGGCTCCCTGCCCGACGCCGGTCCCGGTCCCGCCACCGGCTCACGCCCCACGGTCGGCCCCGTGCCCGCTGCTGCCCCCGGGCCGTTGTCCCAGACCCGCAGCCGTACCCGTTCCGCAGACCCCTCCACCGAGATCTCGCACCGCCCCGCCCCGCTGTGCCGTACCACGTTGGTCACCGCCTCGCGTACCACCCAGCCCAGCAGGACCTCCGTCTGGGCGGTGAGCGGGGGCCCGGAGCGGTGGACGGTAGGGGTGATGCCCGCCGCGCGCAGGGCCGATGCGGCGCGGTCGAGGTCCGTGCTGAGGCTGCCCTCGCGGTACCCCGTCACCGCCTCGCGGATCTCGGTCAGCGCCTGCCGGCCGACCGACTCGATGTCGGTGATCTGGACGAGCGCCGCGTCCAGGTCACGGGGCGCCAGCCGCCGGGCCGCCTCGGACTTCACCACGATCACCGACAGCGTGTGTCCGAGGAGATCGTGCAGATCGCGGGAGAACCGCAGCCGCTCCTCCTCGACCGCACGCCGGGCCAGTTCCTCCCGGGCCTCCCGCAACTGCCGTACCGCCTCGGAGAGGGACATGATCGCGGCCGTCACCATCGTGGAGATCCAGGTGGCGTACGCGGTGTCGAGCCCGCCCCAGCCGTCCCGCAGAACGGAGGCCACGCCGGCGACCACGGCGACGACCGTACCGACCCAGCGCAGGTGCGGCAGCCGCACCACCGCGCCCGTCGCGAGCCCGAACAGGGGGAAGAACAGCAGCCAGTTGCCGCCGTACCCCATCGCCAGACCGCAGGTCACCAGGCCCATCAGCACCAGCGCCACCCGCGTGGAGGTTGCCTCCCGGGTCTCCTTGCGGAAGGCGCGGAAGGCGACGTAGATGTACAGCGAGTTGAAGGTGAACAGTCCGAGACCGCCGATCCACGGGCTGGGTGTCTCGCCCTGGAAGAGGTTGGAGAAGGCGCCCATCCCCAGCAGCAGCCAGGGCAGCAGACCGAAGCCGCTGCCGAGGCCCGCGTTGGTGGGGGTCTCCCCGGCCTTCCGCGCGGCCTTGTACTCGGCCTTGAGGCGGTCCTTGTTCGCCGCGTAGTAGCGCTGGTGCTCCCGCGCCGCCCGGACGTCCTCGCGGATCGCGTCCACGCGGCACGAGAGTTTGTGCGACCAGGACATGACCGTTCCTCCGCTCAGAGGTCCCCCGCGTGGCACCGGGGCGACGGGACCACGCTACGGATCAGCTCCCTCGCCCGGCAGAGGCGGATGTACGCACTCGGGCAGGACAAATGTCACGGGTGCCGGAGCCAGGAGGAGCCACAGACCTGACACTCCGTCAGGAGCCTTCACAAGTGCGGTGCGCTCGGCTATACAGAGGGCGCCGGACTGGAACGCGTTCTAGATCGGCCCGTGACGACCTCGGTGCGGCCGACGGTGCGGACGGCCGTACCGGGGTCTTGAATCCGTCACTGTCAGGAGCCGTATGCCCATCGATGCCGCCACAGCCCTCGCCGCCGAGCCCCGGACCGGTGAGATCTCCTGGACCTCGAAGGACGTCCAGCTCTACCACCTCGGGATCGGGGCGGGCTCGAACCCCGAGAAACAGAATCCGGCCACCGATCCCGACGAGCTGCGCTACACCCTCGAATCCCGGCTGCACGTCCTGCCGAGCTTCGCCACCGTCGCGGGCTCGGGCTCGCCCGGAGTGATCAGCGGACTGTCCATGCCGGGCATCGAGGTCGACCTCGCCCGCGTCCTGCACGGAGGCCAGTCGCTCACCCTCCACCGACCCCTCCCGGCCACCGGCACCGCCACCGCCACCAACCGGATCGCCGCCGTGTACGACAAGGGCAAGGCGGCCGTCCTGGTCATGCGGACCGAAGTCGCCGACGCGCAGGGCCCGTTGTGGACCAACGACGCCCAGATCTTCGTACGGGGAGAGGGCGGCTGGGGCGGCGACCGGGGACCCTCGGCCCGCCTGGAGCCCCCCACCGGTGAGCCCGACCGGACCGTCGAGCGCCCGATCCGCGAGGACCAGGCCCTGCTCTACCGACTCTCCGGCGACTGGAACCCACTGCACGCCGACCCGGAGTTCGCCAAGGTCGCAGGGTTCGAACGGCCCATCCTGCACGGGCTGTGCACCTACGGCATGACACTCAAGGCGGTCGTCGACACACTGCTCGGCGGGGACGTGACCCGGGTGCGGTCGTACGTCACCCGGTTCGCCGGGGTCGTGTACCCGGGGGAGACCCTGCGGATCCGGATGTGGCACGGGCCGGAGTCCACCAGGGTCGCCGTCTCCGCCGTCGAGCGGGACGACGCGCCCGTCCTCGCCGACACCATCGTCGAACACTCCTGAACCCTGGATGACCCTGAGGGGAGCCGCACCATGCGCGCAGCCGTACTGCACGAGATCGGCCAGGAAAAGCTCGAAGTCCACGACGACGTCGAGGCGGTGGGGTTCGGCCCCGGCAGGGTCAGGATCCGGGTACGGGCCACCGGGCTGTGCCACTCGGACCTGTCCGCGATGGGTGGCGTCCTCCCGCAGCCGGCGCCCTTCGTCCCCGGACACGAGGGCGCGGGCGAGATCCTCGAAGTCGATGAGGGCGTCAGCACCTTGAAGCCGGGCGACCGGGTCGTCGTCTGCTGGCTGCCGGCCTGCGGCGCCTGTCCCGCCTGCAAGCGCGGTCAGACCGAACTGTGCCTCGCCGGGTTCATGAACGCGGGCACCCCCAACTTCCATCGCCCCGGCGGTGATGTCTTCGGCTTCGCGGGCACCGGCACCTTCGCCGAGGAGGTCGTCGTCGACGCGGGCTGCGCGGTGCCGATACCCGACGACGTGCCCTTCGACATAGCGGCGCTGATCGGTTGCGGGGTCACCACCGGACTCGGCGCCGCGCTCAACACCGCGGACGTGGAGGCCGGTTCGTCGGTCGCCGTCATCGGCTGCGGGGGCGTCGGCATCTCCGCGATCCAGGGCGCTCGGCTCAAGGGAGCCGCCGAGATCGTCGCCGTCGACCCGGTCGCCTCCCGCCGCGAGGCCGCCCTGAAGTTCGGCGCCACCCGGGCCGTCTCCCCGGACGAACTCGCCGACGCCAAGCAGCAGGTGACCGCGGGCGAGGGCTTCGACTACGTCTTCGAGGTCGTCGGCAAGTCGGCCACCGCGCGGACGGCGTACGACACCACCCGGCGCGGCGGCACCCTCGTGGTCGTCGGCGCGGGCGCCATGGACGACAACCTCCAGCTCAACATGTTCGAGCTGTTCTTCGACGAGAAGCGCATCCTGCCCTCGATGTACGGCGGCGGGGACGTCCTGCGCTCCTACGAGCGGACCATCGCCCTGTGGCGGGCGGGCCGCGTCGACCTGGACGGCCTGATCACCCACCGGGTGCCGCTGAGCGAGATCAACGAGGCGCTGGACCAGATGCGTTCGGGGACCTCGCTCCGTACCTGCATCGAGATCTGAGGGCCCCGCATGACACAGCCAGGGGCACTGCCACTCGACGGGCTCGCGGCGATCGTCACCGGCGCCGGCCGGGGCCTGGGCCGGGCCGAGGCGCTGGAGCTGGCCCGGCTCGGCGCGGCCGTGGTCGTCAACGACTACGGACAGCCGGGCCGGGACGGTTCCGGCGAGGCCTCCGACGGCCCCGCCGAACAGGTCGCCGACGAGATCCGGGCCGCGGGCGGGCAGGCGGTCGTCCACACCGGAGACGTGGCGGACCACCAACAGGCGGAAAAACTCGTTGAGTTGGCGGTCAGCGAGTTCGGCAAGCTCGACATCCTCGTCAACAACGCGGGCATCCTGCGCGACCGCATGGTCTTCTCCATGACCGAGGGCGAGTGGGACGCGGTGATCCGGGTCCACCTCAAGGGCCACTTCAACACGACCCGGTTCGCGGCCGCGCACTGGCGCGAGCGGTCCAAGGCGGCGGGCGCGCCGGTGTACGGCCGTATCGTCAACACCTCCTCGGAGGCCTTCCTCGCCGGGTCCGCCGGACAGCCCAACTACGCGGCCGCCAAAGGCGGAATCGTCGGACTCACCACCTCCACGGCGCTCGCCCTCGCCAAGTACGGCGTGACCGCCAACGCCATCTGCCCGCGCGCCCGCACCCGGATGACCGAGGACGTCTTCTCCGGAGCGGGCTTCGAGCAGCCCGAGTCGGGACTCGACCCCCTCGCCCCCGAGCATGTCGCCCCGCTCGTCGGCTACTTGGCCTCACCCGCCGCTGAGCGCGTCAACGGCCAGCTGCTCGTCGTACACGGAGGCATGGTGGTCGTCGTCGAACGGCCGCGGGTGCAGGCCAAGTTCGACAGCAAGCAGGACGCGTTCACCTACGACGAACTGGACGCGCTGCTCACCCCGCACTACGCGCGGCGGCCGGCGGGGGAGACGTTCGCGGCGGCCGAAGTGCTGGGTCTCAAGCGGGAGTAGACGCGCAGGGGCCCCGCCCTTCACAGGAGGGGCGGGGCCGTGCGCCGTCTGCCCTCAGGCCGCGGCCTCGGTCTGCTCGACCGACTTGCGGTGACGGCCGCGCGGGGCCGTCTCGCTGTCCTGGACCGAGACCGGGCCGCGGTGCCTACCGTGGCCGGTGGACTCCTGGACGTCGGCAGTCGACTGGTGCTTGCTGGCGTCGCTCATCGGAAGTAATTCACCCCGTCAACATGATCTTTCTTACAGCGGGGCGAGTTTAACCGGCCCACCACGGGGCGAATCCAGACGGCCACACCAACCGGCACTAGTTCGTTACAAGATTGCCCAACGGTGCTTGCTGCAAAGGCACGGGACGGGCCACGACAGGCTCCGGAGGATCCGGTGGGGGTGCCTGTGCGGCCGTACCGCCGGCGCCCTCCGGATCCTCCGGGCCCGTTTCCCCCGCCCCCGTTCCCCCCGGGCCCCCCGCTTCCCCAGTGGGGGCCCCGCCGCGCGAGGGCACCGCCCACCGCGCCACCCCGCACGGCGTGTCCGCCGTGGCGTACGGCAGCAGCAGCTCCCCGTCCTCGGTCCACAGCCCGGCGCCCGCCAACCACCCCTCGGGCGCCGGGAGATGCTCGACCTGCCGGGCGGCGGGCCGCCACACGCCCACCCAACTGCCCATCGGGCCGTCGATCCGCAGCGCCACCCCGCAGCTCTCCGGCATCAGCACGTGCCCCGGCTGGATCGCGAACGGCGTCACAGCGCAGTCCGGCACCCGCAGGCACTCCGGGAAACGCACCGGCAGCGTGCTGCCCAGCACCCCCCAGCCCAGCCGCTCCCGCCCCGGCGAGGGCGCGTCCGAGGAGATCAGCAGCAGCCCGCTGTCCGGGTCGGCGAGCAGCAGCCGGTCGTCGCTGTCCTCGGCGATCTGGAGGAGAGGGGAGACCTCGCCACCCCGCTCCAGATCGACCACCACCGCCTTGGTCCGCCCGCCGACCTCCCGGTCGAGCACCAGCATCCGTCCGGCCCGGTCCAGCCACACCCCACCCGAGCAGCGCCCCGGGAGTTCCGCGAGGTGCTCGGGCCCGAAGGCCCCGCCCGCGACCAGCCACACGGCGCTGGAGCGCAGGCCCACGGCCAGGGCGTACGCCTTCTCACCGCCCGGCGCCGGCGGCAGCAGCCGTAGCACCGTCCCCTGGTCCGGGCACTCCACCGCGCCCAGCGGCAGCTCGCCCGTCTGCGGCCCGGTCGGGTACAGCAGCGAGAAGTTGTGCCGCCCGTCCGCGAACCGCCTGATCAGCACCCGACCGTCGCCCATCGGCTGCACCTCGGTGCCGGGCTCCTCGGGCTGATGGGCGGGCAGCGGCACCGCGTAGGGTTCCGGGCCGTCCAGGGTCCAGCGCTCCGGGAACCACGAGCCACCGACGTGGGCGAGCCGGGCCGCGTAGGAGCCGTCGGCGGTGATCACGCACCCCGTCCGCGGAGAAGCCCTGCCGGTCCCACGCTCCGCCAACGGTGAACCTCCGCCCGTCCCGCCGTCCGTCCGCGGTGAACCTCCGCCTGTCCCGTGCTCTGTCCGCGGAGGACTTCCGCCTGTCCCGTGCTCTGTCCGCGGAGGACTTCCGCCTGTCCCGTGCTCTGTCCGCGGAGGACTTCCGCCTGTCCCGTGCTCCGTCCGCGGAGGACTTCCGCCTGTCCCGTGCTCCGTCCGCGGAGGACCTCCGCCCGTCCCGTGCTCCGTCCGCGGAGGACCTCCGCCCGTCCCGCCCTCCGCCAACGGTGAACCTCCGCCCGTTCCGCCGTCCGTCCGCGGTGAACCCCGCCCGTCCCGCCCTCCGCCAACGAACCCCCGCCCGTCCCGCGCTCCGTCCGCGGAGCCTCCCCGTCCTCGGTGATCACGTGCTCCGTCCGCGAGGTCGCCCCGTCTTCGGTCGCCCCGTCTTCGTTCGCCGCCGAGGGTTCGATGGCACAGGCCGTCATCGTCCGGTCACCTCCGGCCACGAAACTAGTTTTCGCAAGCACAGGCGTGGGACCGGCAGGCATTCGCTTCACACAAAGGGGTGGCCCAGGAACGATTCGCCTGAGGGAACCGGGGCGACTGTGCTGAGCGCGACTGCCGTGGGCGGCTCAGGTTCAACGGGGTAGACCAGGCAGGTAGCCTTTTCCCCGTGCCCCGTCTGTCTGAAGTCATCGCCGCGCTGGAGACCCTGTGGCCCGCCGCGCGGGCCGAGTCCTGGGACGCCGTCGGCACCGTCGTGGGCGACCCCGACCAGGAGGTCACCCGGGTCCTGTTCGCGGTCGACCCGGTCCAGGAGATCGTCGACGAGGCGGTGAAACTGGGCGCCGACCTGCTGGTCACCCACCACCCCCTCTACCTGCGCGGCACGACGACGGTCGCCGCGAGTCACTTCAAGGGCCGGGTCGTCCACACCCTCATCAAGAACGACATCGCGCTGCACGTGGCCCACACCAACGCGGACTCCGCCGACCCGGGCGTCTCGGACGCCCTCGCGGGCGCGCTCGACCTCCGTGTCGTACGACCGCTGGTGCCGGACCCGACGGACCCGGAAGGGCGTCGGGGCCTGGGCCGGGTGTGCGAGCTGGACCCTCCGACGAGCCTGGGTGACTTCGCCGCCCGCGCCGCCGCACGCCTGCCCGCCACCGCGCAGGGCATCCGCGTCGCAGGCGACCCCGAGGCCACCGTCCGCACGGTCGCCGTCAGCGGCGGCTCCGGCGACAGCCTCTTCGACCAGGTCCGCGCGGCCGGCGTCGACGCCTTCCTCACCGCCGACCTGCGCCACCACCCGGTGTCCGAAGCGGTCGCCCAGACTCCTCTCGCGCTGCTCGACGCGGCGCACTGGGCCACCGAGTGGCCCTGGTGCGAGCTGGCCGCCGCCCAGCTCGACGAGATCTCCGACCGCCACGGCTGGGACCTGCGCGTGCACGTCTCGAAGACGGTCACCGACCCCTGGACCAGCCACTCCCCTTCACCTGGAGCCCCCAACTGAACGCCGCGCCCGCCGACCAGATCCGACTCCTCGACGTCCAGGACCTCGACGTCCGCCTCCAGCAGCTCGCGCACAAGCGCAGGTCGCTGCCCGAGCACGCCGAGATCGAGGCGCTCACCAAGGACGCCACCCAGCTGCGCGACCTCCTCGTGGCCGCGCAGACCGAGGAGAGCGACACCGCCCGCGAGCAGACCAAGGCCGAGCAGGACGTGGACCAGGTGCGTCAGCGCGCCACCCGCGACCAGCAGCGCCTGGACTCCGGTGCCGTCACCTCCCCCAAGGACCTGGAGAACCTCCAGCGCGAGATCACCTCCCTCGCCAAGCGCCAGGGCGACCTGGAGGACGTGGTCCTGGAGGTCATGGAGCGTCTGGAGTCCGCGCAGGAGCGGGTGGCCGAGCTGACCGAGCGGGTCGCCTCCGTCCAGTCGAAGATCGAGGACGCGACCGCCCGCCGCGACGCCGCCTTCGAGACCCTGGACGGCGAGATCGCCTCGGTGACCAAGGAGCGCGAGGTCATCTCGGCCTCCGTCCCCGCCGACCTCCTCAAGCTCTACGACAAGCTCCGCGAGCAGCAGGGCGGCATCGGCGCGGCCAAGCTCTACCAGCGCACCTGCCAGGGCTGCCGCCAGGAGCTCGCCATCACCGACATCAACGAGATCCGCGCGGCCGCGCCCGACACCGTGGTGCGCTGCGAGAACTGCCGCCGCATCCTGGTGCGCACGTCCGAGTCCGGCCTGTAAGGAGCTTGGGGCGTGCGGGAGTTCATCGTCGAGGCCGACGGCGGCTCGCGGGGCAACCCCGGGCCCGCCGGGTACGGCTCCGTGGTGCTGGACGCGGCGACGGGGGAGACGCTGGTCGAGACGTACGAGTACCTCGGCGTCGTCACCAACAATGTCGCCGAGTACCGGGGCCTGCTGGCGGGCCTGCGCGCCGCGCACGACCTGGACCCGTCCGCCTCGGTGCACGTCCGCATGGACTCCAAGCTGGTCGTCGAGCAGATGTCGGGCCGCTGGAAGATCAAGCACCCGGACATGAAGCCGCTGGCGTTGGAGGCGGGCCGGGTGTTCCCTCCGGGGCAGGTCACATACGAGTGGATCCCGCGCGAGCAGAACAAGCGGGCGGATCGATTGGCGAACGAGGCGATGGACTCCGAAGGTTCGGCGAGTTCGGTACGGAAGCTGTCCGACGCCGACGCCAAGGCCGACGTACGGGCGGCCAAGGCCGTGGCGAGCCCCGGTTGGGCCCCGGCCGACATGGGCGCACCGGCCACCTTCGTGCTCCTGCGGCACGGCGAGACCCCGCTGACTCCCCAGAAGCGGTTCTCGGGGCGCGGCGGTACGGATCCCTCCCTCTCCGATGTCGGAAGGGAACAGGCCGAGCGGGCGGCCGAAGCGCTGGCCAGGCGAGGCACGATCCAGCACATCCTGGCCTCGCCGCTGACCCGTACCCGCCAGACCGCCGCCGCCGTCGCCGAGCGGCTCGGTATCGAGGTCACCGTCGAAGACGGCCTCATCGAGACCGACTTCGGCGCCTGGGAGGGCCTCACCTTCGGAGAGGTGCGCGAGCGCTACCCCGACGACCTGACCAAGTGGCTCGCGGACCCCGAGGCCGAACCCACCGGCGGCGGCGAGAGCTTCGCGGCCACGGCGACCCGGATCGCCGCGACGAGGGACAGGCTCGTGGCGGCGTACGCCGGCCGCACGGTCCTGCTCGTCACCCACGTCACCCCGATCAAGACGTTCGTCCGCCTCGCCCTGGGCGCCCCGCCCGAGTCCCTGTTCCGCATGGAACTCTCGGCGGCCTCGATCTCGGCGGTCGCGTACTACGCCGACGGCAACGCGAGCGTACGGCTCCTCAACGACACGTCACACCTGCGGCCGTAGACCGGGAAGGCCGGAAAGCCCGGGAAGCCCGGGAAGCCCGGAAAGCCCGGACGCATCCCGGGCCAGGTTCTCGACCCGCTCCCAGTCCCGCGCGGCGATCGCGTCCGCGGGCAGCATCCAAGTCCCGCCCACACAGCCGACGTTGGGGAGGGCCAGGTACGCGGGGGCGTTCCCGGCCCCGATCCCACCCGTCGGACAGAACCGCGCCTGCGGCAACGGCCCCGACAGGGACTTCAGATAGGCCGTACCCCCGGCCGCCTCCGCGGGGAAGAACTTCATCTCCGTGACGCCCCGCTCCAACAGCGCCACGACCTCCGAGGTCGTCGACACCCCCGGCAGGAACGGCACCCCGGACCCCCGCATCGCCTCCAGGAGTACGTTCGTCCAGCCCGGACTGACGAGGAAGCGCGCGCCGGCCGCCACCGAGTCCTTTACCTGCTCCGGCGTGATGACGGTCCCGGCCCCGACCACCGCGTCCGGCACTTCCCCGGCGATCGCGCGGATCGCGTCGAGCGCGACGGGCGTCCGCAGTGTCACCTCGATCGCGGGGAGCCCACCGGCGACCAGGGCGCGGGCGAGCGGTACGGCGTCGGAGACGTCCTCCAGGACGACGACGGGGACGACGGGCGCGAGATCGAGCAGGGAGGCATGCGGGGAGGAGGCCATGGCGTCATCATGACCAAACGCTGCACCTTACGCAAAGGTCATTGCATTCTATGCAACGCCAGTCCATGCCGTCAGTGGATCTCGTCCACCAGCACGTCCAGCGACCATGCCTGCCCCGCCTTCACGGGCGCCTGCGCCTCCACCACATACCCGAGCTCCCGCAGCGCCTCCACCAGCTCGCCCGGCCCTGTCGGCGCGACCCCCGCCGACAGCAGACTCCGCACCATCCGCCCCTTCGTCGCCTTGTTGAAGTGGCTGACGACCTTCCGGGTCGGCGCGTGCAGCACCCGTACGGTCGCCGTCCGCCCCGCGACCTCGCCCTTCGGCTTCCACGCGGCCGCGTACGCGGAGGACCGCAGATCGAGCACGAGCCCGTCCCCGGCGGCCTCGGCGAGAACGGAGGCCATCGGCGCCCGCCAGTGCGAGCCCAGCGCCCCGAGCCCCGGCAGCTTGACCCCCATCGAGCAGCGGTAAGACGGAATCCGGTCGGTCACCCGGACCGCTCCCCAGAGCCCCGAGAACACGAGAAGGGAACGCCGGGCACGCTTCTTCGCGGTCGCGTCGAGAGAAGCCAGGTCGAGGGCGTCGTAGAGCACACCCGTGTAGATCTCCCCGGCGGGGCGCGCCCCGGCTGTCCTCAGCTCGACGTTCTTCGCGACCTCGCCCCGCAGCCCCTCGCTCAGTCCGAGCACCTCGCGCGCCTTCTCCTCGTCGGCGGCGCACAGTTCGACGAGCGCGTCGAGGACGGCCTCCCGACCCTCGTTGAGCCCCGGCAGCGACAGCGACTCCAGCTTCAGGGGGGCGCCACGACCGGAGGACGCCTTGCCTTCGGAGGGCGGGAGCAGGACCAGCACGGATGATCTCCTTCTGTTGAGCTCCGGACAGCGTACGGGGCCCGATCTGCTTACCCTCGCTGTATGCCCCGCCGCCGCATACGTGTGACCGACGTCCCGCTACGGGCCGCCTTCGCCGCCCTGCGCACCGAACTCGGCGTGCCGTCGGACTTCCCGCCCGCGGCGCTGGCCGAGGCGGAGCGGGCCCCGCTGTCCGGGGCTCACGTGGACGCGGCCGACATCCCCTTCTTCACCATCGACCCGCCCACCTCCACAGACCTCGACCAGGCGATGCACCTCTCCCGGCGAGGCACCGGCTACCGCCTCAGGTACGCGATCGCCGACGTCGCCGCCTTCGTCGTACCCGGATCGGCGCTGGACGCGGAGACCCACCGGCGCGTGATGACGCTGTACTTCCCGGACTCACGCGTCCCCCTGCACCCCGCGCTGCTCAGCGAGGGAGCCGCGAGCCTCCTCCCGGACCAGGTGCGCCCGGCCGCGCTGTGGACGATCGACCTCGACGCGGAAGGCCGTACGACGGGGGCCGACGTCCGCCGGGCGCTGGTCCGCAGCCGGGCCAAGCTGGACTACGAGGGCGTGCAGCAGGCGATCGACACCGGGACGGCCGAGGAACCGCTGGTGTTGCTGTCTGAGGTGGGCCGGTTGCGGGAGGCGCTGGAGGTCGAACGCGGCGGGATCTCGCTGCGGGTCCCCGAGCAGGAGATCGTCGAACGGGACGGCACGTACGAACTCATGTACCGCGCCGGAGTGCCCGCCGACGGCTGGAACGCCCAGATCTCCCTGCTCACGGGCATGGCCGCGGCGGACATGATGCTGGCGTACGGCACGGGGGTGCTCCGGACGCTCCCCGCGGCTCCCGACGGCGCGGTGGGCCGCCTGCGCCGCACCGCACACGCCCTGCACATCGACTGGCCGCACCACATGTCGTACGCGGCGCTGTTGCGGTCCTTGGACCCGACGACTCCGCACCACGCGGCCTTCCTCCAGGAGTGCACGACCCTGCTGAGGGGCGCCGGCTACACGGTCTTCCGCGACGGAGTCCTGCCCGCCATCACCACCCACGCGGCGGTGGCCGCTCCATACGCCCACTGCACGGCCCCGCTGCGGCGCCTGGTCGACCGGTACGCGTCGGAGATCTGCCTGGCGGCGTCGGCGGGGACGGCCGTACCGGACTGGGTGCTCACCGCTTTCGAGGCGCTGCCTCGCGAGATGTCCGAGGGCGGCCGCCGTGCGGCCACGGTGGAACGGGCGTGCGTCGACATCGTCGAGGCGGCGGTGCTGAAGGACCGGGTGGGGGAGGTGTTCGACGGGTGCGTGGTGGACGTGGACGAACGCCGACCGGATGTGGGGACCGTGCAGTTGGAGGCACCGGCGGTCATGGGCCGGATCGACGGGGAGGGTGGTCTGGCGCTGGGCGAGCGGCTGCGGGTGAGGGTCGTCCGGTCAGATCCGGGGACTTCGAAGGTGCGCTTCGTGCCTGCTTGATCGCATGTAGTCCGACCTTGATCGCATGTAGTCCGACTCGCATGCCACCAGTACGTTGACGTCGCGGGAGGGTCAAGAGATGGCCCCGGTACCCCCTCGTGCAGGTGATCTTCTGGGGTCGCGCTCCGCCGGCTGGCCGCGGAAACGTTGGATCGCGGTATGGCACTGGATGCGTTCACGCGGAAGCTCGTCCTGGACTGGTTCGTGAACCTGGACACCCCGGAGGGTCTCAGAGTGGAACTGGTCGAGGGGGAACTGGTGTTGGCCCCGGTCCCGGACGGCAACCACGAGCACTGCATCAGCAGGATCGTCGGCCAGATGCACCGCTGCTCCCGGACTGACATGCAGTTCTCAGGGACGAAGGGGCTGAAATTGCGGAGCGCCGACGCCTGCCCCCAGGATCACGTCATCCCGGACGGTACCTTCGTTCCCAAGGAACTGCGGCTGTTCCGGGGAGCCGATCCGTGGATGCCCTGCGACGGCGTGGTCATGGTGCTGGAGGTGACCTCCCGGAACCCGCGGCTCGACCGCGAGACCAAGCGACGCTGCTACGCCCGCGCCGGGATCCCCCTCTACCTGCTGGTCGACCGCGACACCGCATGGACCACGCTGTTCAGCGCCCCCGGCTCCGACGATTACCAGGAGCACCGGGCCGTCGCCTTCGGCAAGCCCCTGCCTCTCCCGGAACCCTTCGCCTTCGACCTGGATACCGCGGACTTTCTCTGACCGCTGAGGCGTTGCACCCAGAGGGCGATGACAGGGGGCGGCGCGTATGGAACAAGCACTGTGGACAAGAGCACGGCTGGGCCGCTGCGGCCCCCCACTCGATCTCCTGACCGCCCGCTTCGACAAGCACATCTACGCCCCGCACGCCCACGACGAATACACGATCGGCGTCTGCGTAGGCGGCTCGGAGCTCATCGACTACCGGGGCGGCCACATCCGTACGGGCCCCGGCTCGATCGTCGTCCTGGCCCCCGGCGAGATACACACGGGCGGCCCCGGCACCACGACCGACGGCTACGCGTACCGGGCCCTGTACGCGACCCCCACCCTGCTGACGGACGATGCCGGCCTCCCACACTTCCGCGAGCCACTCCTCGACGACCCCGAACTGGCCGCAGCCCTCCTCTCGGCCCACACCGAACTCAGCGCCTGCCCCGACCCGTTGGAGACGGAGTCCCGCTTCCCCTGGCTCCTGACGGCCCTCGCCTCCCGCCACTCCACGACACGCGTGACGACGTGCGTGATCCCCGGCGCGGAGGCGGTGGCGAGAGCGGTACGCGACCGCCTGGCCGACGAGTTGGTGTCACCCCCGTCCCTGGCCGACCTGGCCGCGGACCTGGGCCTGTCCCGCTACCAACTCCTCAGGGCCTTCCGTACGACGATGGGGGTGCCGCCGTACGCATGGCTGGCCCAGTACCGGGTCGGCAGAGCTCGCGGCCTGCTGGAATCGGGACTCCGCCCCTCGGAGGTGGCCGCCTCAGTGGGCTTCGCGGACCAGGCGCACCTGACGCGCTGGTTCCGCCGCGTACTGGGGGTGACCCCGGCGGCGTACCGCAACAGCGTTCAAGACGCGAGCCGTTGACGGCGCTGACGATGTCCGCATGACTGCACGCGGCTGGTTCCTGTTCTCCCTGATGGGAGTGGTCTGGGGCATCCCCTACCTGATGATCAAAGTGGCGGTGGACGCCCCGCTGTCGGCGGCGATGGTGGTGTTCGTACGCTGCGCCCTGGGCGCGCTGCTCCTGCTCCCGTTCGCTGTCCGGCAAGGCGGCCTGTTCGATGTCGTACGGTCGCACTGGCGCCCCATGCTGGCCTTCGCGGTCATAGAGATCATGGGCCCCTGGTACACGCTGACGGACGCGGAACGGCACCTGTCCAGCTCGACGGCGGGCCTGCTGATAGCGGGCGTACCGATAGTCGGCGTGGTCCTGGCCCGCTTCTTCGGCGACACGGAACGGCTGGGGGCGAGGCGGGTGACAGGCCTGGCACTGGGCCTGGCGGGTGTAGGGGTGCTGACGATCCCGCACCTCACCGGGGGCGACGCGAAGTCGATGGCGGAGGTGCTGGTGACGGTGGTGGGCTACGCGACGGCACCGCTGATAGCCGCGAGGCATTTGAAGGACGTCCCGTCCCTGCAGCTCACGGCGCCGTGCCTGGCGTTGGCGGCCCTGGTGTACGCCCCGGGAGCGGCACTGACCTGGCCTTCCTCGATGCCCTCCGCCTCGGTCCTGGCGGCGTTGGCCGGCCTCGGGGTGATCTGCACTGCGGTGGCCTTCGTCGCCTTCCTGGAACTGATCAAGGAGGTCGGCCCGACGAGGGCGACGGTGATCACGTACGTCAACCCGGCGGTGGCGGTGGTGGCGGGGGTGCTGTTCCTCTCGGAGCCCCTGACTGTGGGCGTCGGCGTGGCCTTCGCCCTGATCCTGACGGGCTCGGTCCTGGCCACGGCAGGCCCGGTCAAGGTCACCGCGGAACCATCCTGCTGCGAGTCCCCGGTAACATGGTCCCCACGGCAGACGAGCCGGGCGGACGGCCGCGTGGAATCCTCCCTGGGAGGACTCCCCGAGGAACGTCCGGGCTCCACAGGGCAGGGTGATGGCTAACGGCCACCCGGGGTGACCCGCGGGAAAGTGCCACAGAAAACAAACCGCCGGGGACCTCGGTCCTCGGTAAGGGTGAAACGGCGGTGTAAGAGACCACCAGTGCCCAGGGCGACCTGAGCAGCTAGGTAAACCCCACCCGGAGCAAGGTCAAAAGGAACGGCTTGGCAACAGGCTGCTCTGCGGGGACGTTCGAGGGCTGCCCGCCCGAGTCCCCGGGTAGACCGCACGAGACCGGCGGCAACGCCGGCCCTAGATGGATGGCCGTCTCCCCGACCGCCGCGAGGTGGTCGGGTGACAGAACCCGGCGTACAGCCCGACTCGTCTGCCCGTAAGCTCCTTCGAGCTGATCGTGTTGTCAGTCCCCTCTGCCATCATCCCGCCATGTTGTACGACGCCTTGGTGGCCGAATCCCGTAGGAACGACTCGCTCGACGACGTAAGGTCCGCTGCGCTCGACCGCGTCCGCTGGCTCGTCGACCTCCTGGAACGTCAGCGATCCGAGTTCCGTCGGTTCATGGGGCACGCGTTCCGGCGATCCAGGGCGGCGGGCGCGGCGACCCAGGCCGAGATCGACGGGCGGCTCGCGGGCTGCGCGGACGAGGAGGGCAGGGCCGCGGTCCTGTGCCTCATGCTGGCCGCCCGCTTCGACGACCGGAACTCGTGGCAGTACGACGCCGAGATCGAGCCTCTGATCTCGCGGGTGCGCGGCTGGACGCCCGGCGAGGTCGCGGTGATGCTGCTCCGCGCCACCGAGTACGCCAAGGGCTACCGGTTCGCCCACGCGCTGGGGCTGGTGCTGGACGCCGTCGACCAGCTCGACGCCGACGGCCGCCGTGCGGTCACGCCCTGGCTGCGGCACGCCCACACGGAGCTCATGGGCACCACGGTCGAGGCGCGCCTGCGCGCGTCGCTAGTCCAGCGCCTGCGCGCGCTGCTGGCGAGCGTGGACGAGGCGCACATCCCCGAGGGACTCATCCCCGCCGACGCGCCGTGGGCAGCCCCGCTGAGGGACCGTGCGAAGACCTCGCCGACACCGGAACTGGCCAGCTTCGTACGGCACTTGGTGAGCCTGTCGGGGCCGCGTCCCACGCAGAGGTGGCGGGGGACGTGCCTTGAACTCGCGGACGCGGCGTCGGCGCGGGACACCGTGGCCGATGTCCTGCGGTCGCTTGCCGGGGACGAGGTGCTGTGCAGCACGGACAGCGGTGCGCACACCGGCTGGATCCACGGCGATCACCACTATCACTACGTCGTCCACCAGAACGACGGCGATCTGGCGCGCGGCGTCGTCTGGGCGGCCGCGCTGACCGGCGGCCCGGCCGTGGTGCGACACCTCGGTGCGCTCGCTCTGCGGACCGGCGGCCAGGGAACCGGTGTGATCGAGGACCTCAAGCTCGCGGGCGCGGCGGTCAACGCGCTGGCCGAGACCGGCGATCCGGCCTCTCTGGAGACCCTGTGGCGGTTGCGGTCCCGGATCAAGCACCGGGCTCTGCGCAAGCAGCTCGACACCGCCCTGGTGACGGCAGCAGGGAAGCAGGGCATCACGGCCGGGCAACTCATCGAGCGCAGCGTGCCGGACCACGGCCTGGCGCCGGACGGTTCAATGGAACGGGAGTTGGGCGGACACCGGGTGCGGGTGGTGATCGAGGGCGCGGCGACCGTGCGGCTCACCTTCACACGCCCCGACGGGGGGACCAGCCGCACCGCTCCGGCGGCAGTGAAGGACGGCTTCCCGGACGAGCTCCAGGAGTTGAAGGCGCTGGCCAAGGAGGTGCGGGGGACACTGTCGGCCGAGCGGGCCCGCGTCGAGGCGCTGATGTCGGCCGGGCGTGAGTGGCCGTACGACGAGTGGTGTCGCTACTACCGCGACCATCCGGTCACCGGGGTTCTCGTCCGCGGTCTGATCTGGGAGTTCCGCGACGTCGGCGATGCCGACGGCGAGTGGCGTGCGGTGGCGCCGATGGCCGAGCCGCCCGGCGAGCCCGAGCGCGTGCGGTTGTGGCATCCGATCCGGGCGTCGGCGGACGAGGTCAGGGCGTGGCGGGAGCGGCTCGTCGCCGAGCGGCTGCGCCAGCCGTTCAAACAGGCCTTCCGGGAGATCTACCTGCTCACCCCGGCGGAGGAGGAAACCGGCGTCTACTCCAACCGGTTCGCCGCCCACATCGTCCACTACCCGCAGCTCTACGCGCTGTTCAAGGAACGCGGCTGGCAGGCCAACTTCCTCGGCCGGCACGACGGCGGCTACCACGGGACGGCGCGGGCCGAGTTCGGCGACGGCGACTGGCGGGCCTGCTTCCACCACGAGCCCGCCGCGGACGACGACGGCTACGCGCCCGAGCACGCCGCGACGGACCAGGTCCGATTCGAGCGGCGGGACGGCAGACGCTGGCGGGAGGCTGCGCTGGCGGAGGTGCCCCCGCTGGTGTTCAGCGAGGCGATGCGGGACGTCGATCTATTCGTGGGCGTGACCTCGATCGCCGCCGACCCCGGCTGGACCGACCGCGGCGAGGACCGCCATTCCGTGTACTGGCGCACGGCCACGTTCGGTGCGCTGACGGCGAGCGCCGAGGTCCGCCGCGAGGCCCTGGAACGGATCCTGCCCCGCCTGAGGAGCGCCGGCCGGTGCTCGCTCGACGGCCGCTTCCTGGTGGTCCGAGGGGACCTGACGACCTACAGGATCCATCTGGGGTCGGCCAACATCCTGATGGAGCCCGACGACGCCTACCTGTGCATCGTCCCGTCACGCGGCAAGGGCGACGGCAGGGTGTTCCTGCCGTTCGAGGACGCACGGCTCTCCCTCATCCTCAGCAAGGCATTCCTGCTCGCCGCCGACACCGAGATCACCGACGAGACCATCGTCCGCCAGATCAAGAGGGGTGCCGGATGAGCCTCGCCGCCCGGCTGACGCGCGTACTGACCGACCCGGACTCCGCACTCAACGCTCTTGTGTCCGCGCCGGTCAGAGGGCGTCGACGGCGCTCACCTTCCAGCCGTCGGCCGTACGGGTCAGCGTCATCCGCACCCGGTTCAGGTCCACCCGGGAGCCTGAGACCTGGGTGCTCTCGGTCACCTGGTTGACGAAGAGGAGGATCACGGCCCGGTCCGCCGAGGACGAGACCACGGAGGCTGCCGGGGAGCCGCCGGGTGGCTGCGCCACCGTCGCTTTCACCACCCCGTGGTATTTCCTGGCTGTCGGCCCGACCACCGTCGTGGTGGTCTTCCGGTATGTGTCGCGGAAGTGCCCGGTGAGCCGGGCGCGGGCCGCGGCGAAGTCGCGGTCCAGATGCCGGTAGTCGTACGACAGCACAACGGGCGCCGCCTGCCGCGCGGCCGTGACTGCCTGTACCCGGGCCTGTTCGGCCCGCACGTCCTCCCGATAGCGCCACCCGAGCACGCCGACCGCGACCAGGCCCGCCGCGAGCAGGACGCACAGGACCGCGTTGAGTCGCCGCAGCGGACCGCGTCGCGTCGCCGTACCGGGGTCGGGCTCGTCCTCCTCCTGCGGCGGGTCCTCCCCGAAGGACTCCGGCGAGGGCTCGGGCGGGTCTTCCCAGCCGTCCTCGTCCGGGGCCTCGACGAGCACGGTGCGTCCGGCGGTCGGCGTCTCGGGCCGCCCCGGGGCCTCCTCGTCGGTGGCCGCCGGGCCCGGCTCGCGGCGGCCGCGCTCCGCGCGCTTGGCCGCCGCGCGGGCAGCCGCGATCATGGTGTGCCGGGTGCCGGGACCGGAGCCGCTGCCTCGGATGGTCGTCTTCGCCACGGTCTTACTCCTCATGGTGGTACGGCGGGGAGGGTGCGGTCAGCCGACGAACTCGACGTCGGAGGTCAGCCAGCGGCCGCCCCGGTGCACCAGGTCGAGCTGCAGCCGATAGGTACGGGCCTCGCCCTCGGGCGCGGCGGTGTTGGTCACCTTGCTGTCGGCGACCACCAGGACGCGGGCCGAGTGCTCGTCGGACCGGACGATGCCCGCTTCGAGGACCTGGCCCTCGGACACGGACTTGTTCTCGGCGACGAGCCTGGTCAACTGCCCGGTCTGCGCGGCGAACTGCTTCTTGAAGTCGCCGGTGGCGTCCTTGAGGACGTTCGCGCTGTCCCGGTCGTAGTGCCGGTAGTCGAGCGAGGTGAAGTTCAGCGCCGACTGGCGGCTCGCGGCCAGGATGTCCTGGCGCCGCTGCTCCGCCTCGCGTTGGTCGTAGCGCTCAACGCTCAGCCAGATCGCCAGGGCGATGGTGAGGACGGTCGCCACGACGAGCCCCACCGACCACGCCCTGCCCGTCAGGGGCCTGCTCATGCCATCGGTCCAACGAGCAGCCATTGCCACGACTCCTTTCCGAACACGGCCTGCTGGCCGCCCGTCGAGCCGATCTCGACGGGCCTTCCGTCCGGGCCGGTGGCCGTGCCGGTCTCCGGGTCGTACGGCGTGACGTACGCCGCCTGGTTCGTACCGCCAAAAGCGGCGGACGCGCCGGGGGCGTTCTGCGCGCCCCGCACCGACGTGTTGCTTCCGCGCGGGGCCGTGCAGCGCGCGTCGGTGTTCGCCCTGCGTGTGCTGGTGTCCGCGGGGTCGCGCGGTGTCGTCCCGTATCCCTGGGTGCACGGCGGCGGGTCGTCGGCGTTCACCACCAGGCCGAAGTGGGTGGTGCCGTCGCCCGGAACGACCGTGTAGCTGCCCGCGACCACTGCCGGGAACGTGACCAGGGCCTGCTCCACGCCGGGCAGCTGCGCCTGTGTGACCTGGCCGCCGCTGATGAGGTTGGCCAGCAGGACCGACAGCCGTGGTCCGGTGGACTTCAGCAGCGAGTTCACCTGTTGCGCGGCCGGCGTCGCGTTGCCGATCAGCTTGCGCAGGTCCCCGTCGCTCGACTTCAGCTGTGCGGAGAGCGCCGCCAGATCGTGCGCGAACGACTTGATGGACGAGCCCTGGTCGGCCTGCGTCCTGAGGACCTTCCGCGAGTCCTCGATGAGTGAGATCGTCTGGGGCAGTGAGTCGGACGCGGACTCGACGAGCGCGTTGCCCGAGTCCACCAGCCGGCTCAGGTTCGGTCCGGTGCCGGAGAACGCCTTGCCCAACTCGTCGACGGTGACCCGCAGATCGTCCTTGCCGACCGAGTTCACCAGCCGGTCCAGGCTGAGGACCAGGTCCGTCGTGGGCAGCGGCACGCGGGTGCTGCCGCGTGGGATGGAGCTGCCGTCGAGCAGATACGGGCCGTGGGAGGTACGCGGCTGCAGATCGACGTACTGCTCGCCCACCGCCGAACGGTTCGCCACCACGGCGAGCGTGTCCGCCGGGATGCGCGGTGCGCCGTCCTTGATGTCGAGGGAGACCGAGACCCCGTCGGAGCCGGTCAGCCGCAGCGCGCCGACGCGGCCCACCGGCACCCCGCGGTAGGTGACTTCGGCGCCGGGGAAGATTCCCCCGGAGTCGGCGAAGTCCGCCCGCACGGTGTAACCGTGGCCCAGGACGTCGTCCACCAGTCCGGTGTACTCGGCGCCGACGTACGACATCCCGACGGCGGTGACGACGGCGAAGGCGAGCAACTGGACTTTGACCGTACGTGTGATCACGGCTGTACCCCCTTCAGCATCAGCTCCGCGAGCGCGAGGTCGATCCCCTCGGCCAGCTCTCCTCGGGTGGTGTAACTGCTGGTGCACACCGGCGGGCACAGTGGACCGCCGCCGCCCTGCGGGGCCGACGGGGCCGACGGAACCGAGGGGGACGGCACACTCGGGGCGCTGGGCAGCGCGGTGGGTGTCGGGACGGCCGGCAGGTCCGGAAGACCGGGTACGTCGGGGGCGCCGGGTTCCTTGGAGTTGCCGTTGCCGGGCTTGCCGGACCCGCCCGCCAGGTTCCCGTAGAGGTCCGACAGGTCGAGGTCGGCGGTTATGTGGAGGTTGACGTAGTCGCCCTTGACGGCGTCCACCGCGTTGCGCGGGAACGGGTAAGTAGTCAGCAGTTCAAGAGAGTTGGGAAGATCGTCGCCCGCCTTGTTCAACTGCTGCAGGATCGGCCGCAGTCGCCTGAGGTTCGCGACCGTGTCGTCGTGCGAGGCCGTGACCACCCTGGTGCCCGTCCTGCCCAGCTTCGCCAGGGCGGTGAGCATCTTCGTCAGATCGCGCCGCTGGTCGGCGAGGACCTTCAGGGCGGGCGGCATCGTGTCGACGGCCTCGGCGATCGTCTTCTTCTCCTTCCCGAGCCGCTCGGCGAGCGCGTCGACGGCCTTGAGGGCACGGACGATGTCCGCGCGCTGGTCGTCCAGGCCGCCGACGAACGTGTTCAGCTCCTTGAGCAGCGACCTGACCCGGTTCTCCCGGCCGTTCAGGGCCTTGTTCAGCTCCACGGTGATCGTCTTGAGCTGGGCCACTCCGCCGCCGTTGAGCAGTGCGGACAGCGCGGACAGCACCTCCTCGATCTCCGGGTTGCGGCCGCTGCGGGACAGCGGGATGCGGTCGCCGTCGCCGAGCCGGCCCACGGGAGCGGTGTCTGGCGGGGCGGAGAGCGCCACGTACTTCTCGCCGAGCACGCTGGTCTGGCGCAGCTCGGCGACCGCGTTGGCGGGAAGCTTCACCGAGTCGGCGACCCGCAGCCGTACGCGCGCGTGCCAGCCGTTCAGCCGCACCTTCTCGACCGCGCCCACGGTGACGTTGTTCACCTTCACCGCCGACTGCGGCACCAGGTCGAGTACGTCGCGGAACTCGACGGTGACGTGGTAGGCGTGGCCGTCCGCGGCGGCACCGCCGGGCAGCTGGACGTCGTACCAGCCGTTGAACTCGCAGCCGGTCAGCAGCAGCGAGCCGACGGCCGCCCAGGCGACCGCCCCGCCCTTGCGCAGTGTGCTCACGCGTCGTGCGCTCACGCGTCGTGCGTTCATGCGTCGGCCCCCAGAATTCCGCCGAGGGTGCGGTCGGTGGTGCCGGTCACCGCGGAGCCCTGAGGCACCTTCGGCAGGGAGTCGAAGAGCTCCTTGAGCTCCTTGCAGTCGGGGTTCTTGCCGCCTTCGTCGCCGGTCGTCCTCAGTACGGAGCACAGCAGCGAGGCCGGATCCTGCGCCTGCCGGGCGTTGTTGCGGGTGTCGAGGGTGCCTGCGGACGGGTTGTAGGCGTTGTTCAGGTTCGACAGACCCGTGGGTGCGACTCTCAACAGCTCTTCCAGCGCGGCCCGTTGGGTGACGAGCACCTTGGTCACCTTGCTGAGGCCCTTCACGTTCGAGGTCAGCGACTTCTTGTTCTCCTTCACGAAGTGGGACACGTCGCCGAGGGCCGCCGCCAGGTTCCGCAGCGCCGCCGCGAGGTCCTCGCGCTCACCCGCGAGCTGACCGGCGACGTCGGCGAGGCTGGTGTTGAACGACCGCACGCTCGTGTCGTCGGCGGCCAGCGCCGCAGTGAACACCTGCAGGTTCCGGACCGTGCCGAAGAGGTCCGTGCGGCCGTCGGACAGCGTGGTGACCGCCCGCGAGAGGTCCTCGACCGTCTGGTTGAGGTTCTTGCCCTGGCCGTGGAGGTTGTCCGCGCTCACCCCGAGCAGCCGCGACAGCGAGCCGTCCTTGTTGGCGCCCTTGGGGCCGAGCGCCTCGGCCGTCGTGTGCAGACTGTCGAAGACGCGGTCCAGTTCGACCGGTACGGCCGTGCGCTGCTCGGGGATGACGGCGCCGTCGCGCATCGCCGGACCACCGCGGTAGACCGGCAGCAGCTGTACGTAACGGTCGCTGACCACCGAGGAGTTGATGATCGCGGCCTTGGCGTCGGCCGGGACCTTGCGGCCGGCGTCGTACTCCAGCACCACGCGCACCCGGTCGCCCTGCGGCGTGATCCCCTTGACCTCGCCGATCCGGACGCCGAGGACGCGGACGTCCGAGCCGGGGTAGATGCCGACGGTGCGGGGGAAGTACGCGGTGACGCGCACGGACTCGGAGCGCGGCCACAGCACGTAGGTGAGCGCGGCGACCAGGGCGAGGGCGGTGAGCAGGGCCAGGCGCCTCTTCGGGTTCCTCACTGCGAGCCTCCTGTCCGCGGTTCCACCGGGGCGGCGACCAGGTTCTGGACATAGCTGTCGAACCAGCGGCCGTTGCCGAGGGCGTTGGTGAAGACCCGTACGTAGGGCGCGAGCAGCTCGACGCTCCGGTTCAGGCTGGACTCATTGCGTTCGAGCATCCGCACCACGCGGTCCAGGCCCTTGAGTGCGGGTCCGATTTCCTTCTCGTTGTCGTCGACGAGGCCGGAGAGCTCGATGCCGAGCGTCGCGGAGCTCTTCAGCAGTTTGTGGATCGCCTCGCGCCGCCTGCTGATCTCCTTGAACAGCTTGTCGCCGTCCTTGACCAGCGCGGAGAAGTCCTTGGAGTGGTCGGCCAGTACGCCCGTGACGCCGTTCGCGTGGTCCAGGAGTTCGCCCAGCGCCTTGTCGCGCGAGGCCACGGTCCGCGAGATCTTCGACAGGCCCTCGATGGACGCCCTCACCTCGGCGGGCGAGTCCTGGAAGGTGGTGGAGATGGTGTCCAGGGCCTTCGCGAGCCGGTCGGTGTCGACGTCCTCGGTCGTCGTGGTGAGATCGCTGAACGCCTGTACGACGTCGTACGCCGGAACCGTCCGCTTCAGCGGTATCTCGCTGCCGGCCGTCAGCTGCCCCGGTCCCTTGGGCTGCAGCGCGAGGTACTTCGCGCCGAGGATGGTCTTGACCCGGATCGACGCGCCGGTCTCGGTACCGAACTCCGGGTCGCCCTTGATCTTGAAGGTGATCTTGACGTGGTCACCGTCCAGATCGACGTCCTCGACCTTGCCGACCTTGACCCCCGCGATCCGCACCTCGTCGCCGGGCTTGAGCCCGCCCGCCTCCGAGAAGGCCGCGCTGTACGTCTCGCCGTCACCGATCAGCGGCAGGCTGTCGGCGTTGAACGCGGCCACGGCCACCAGCCCGAGGACGGTGAGGCCGACCGCTCCGATCACCACCGGGTTCCGCTCGCGGAACGGGGTCAGGCGCGGGCGGCGGATCCGTATGCGGGGCAGCCGTATGTTCGGGAGCCTGGGCGGGTCGACGCGGACCTTGACCAACGGCTCCGGGCGGCGCTTGCGGGAACGCTTCATCATGCGCCGCACCTCGCCCTCGCCACATGCAGGTCTGGAGTGAGCGTCTGCTTCGTCTTCGGCAGCACGATCCGGCCGTCGAAGTCGCAGAGGTAGAAGTTGAACCACGAGCCGTAGGACGCCGTCCCCGTCAGCGCGTTGAGCTTGTTCGGCAGCCGCTTCAGGACGCCCTCCACAGTCTTCTCGTTCTTGTTCAGCGTTCCGGTGAGATCGCTCAGCTGGGCGATGTCGTCCTTCAGCGGCGGACGCGCGTCCTCGAGCAGCCCCGCGGTGGCGTCCGTGAGGTCGCCGATGCTCACCAGCGACTGCCCGATGGGCTTGCGGTCGGCGGACAGGCCCGAGACCAGCCGGCGCAACTGCACCAGCAGCCCCGAGAAGCGGGAGCCGCGCTTGTCCAGCGTCTCCAGCACCGTGTTGAGGTTGTCGATCACCGACCCGATGAGCTTGTCGCGGCCGGCCAGCGTCGTGGTGAGCGAGGCCGTGTGCGCCAGCAGGCTGTTGACGGTGCCTCCCTCGCCCTGCAACGTGCGGATGATCTCGGTGGCGAGCTGGTTGACGTCCTGCGGGCTGAGCGCGGCGAACAGTGGCTTGAAGCCGTTCAGCAGTGCGTTGAGGTCCAGCGCGGGCTGCGTGCGCGACAGCGGGATCGTGGCGCCGGGCTTCAGCCGGGTGCCGTCTCCCGCGCCCTCGGTCAGGGCGACATAGCGCTGTCCGACCAGGTTCCGGTAGCGGACGACCGCGCCGGTGCTGCTGAGCAGCGGACGGTCCGCGCTGACCGTGAAGGTGACCTGCGCCAGCGTCCGGTCCTTGATGCTGATGCCCTCGACCTCGCCGACCCGTACCCCGGCCACCCGGATGTCGTCGCCCTTCTCCAGGCCGGTGACATCGCTGAACACCGCGCGGTACGTGTGCTCGGGGGTGAAGGAGATGTTGACGATGGTGGCGGCGAGCAGGGCCGTCGCCAGGATCGTCACCAGGGCGAAGAGGCTGAACTTGATCAGCGGTGCGGCGGTCTGTCGCGCTCCTGTGTTCCTCATGCGACGCTCACCGCCGTCCCGCGCGCCAGCGGACCGAACAGCAGCGTCGCCACCGGCGGCACCTGGTCGGCGGGCACGCCCATGACGGGTGCCACGAGTGAGCCGACGGCGCGCTGCTCGGCCCGGGTGGCGGACACGCCGACCGGGCCGGACGAACTCCCCTTCTTCGAACCGTCGTCGAGGTGGACCCCGGGTGCGGGCACCGGCGGATGGGGCAGATCGCGGCAGTTGGGCCCGGACCGTTCGCCGTAGCGGGGGTACTCACCGGGTTCGTACGCCCCCTGCTGGCGGACGACCTCGAGCGTGATGTGCATCTTGCCGCCGCGGAACGCCTGCTCGGAGGCCTGCTCCTCACGGACCAGGCCGGCGAGGAGACAGGGGTACTCGGGCGAGTAACGGGCGAAGAGGTCGAGCGTGGGGCGGGAGATCCGGCCCAGGGTGATCAGCCGGTCGCCGTTCGCGCCGAGGAAGTCGTCCGCGGTGCCCGCGGCGGTGGCCGTCGTGGTGAGCGCGGACGCGAGCCGGTCCCGCTGCTCGACGATGGTGCGGCTGGTGGTGACGGTGTTGCGCAGGATCTCCATCAGGTCGGGAGCCGCGTCGCCGTACCCCTCGGCGACGTCGGCCAGGCGTGCGAAGTCCTCGGTGAGGGACGGCAGGTGGGGATTGAGGCGGTGCAGATAGTCCTCCACGCGCGTGAGGTTGTCGCCGATCCGGTCGCCGCGCCCTTCCAGGGCGGTGGCGAACGCGGAGAGCGTGGCGTCGAGCTTGCCGGGCTGCACGGTCCGCAGCAGCGGCAGCAGGTCGTTCATCAACTGCTGGAGTTCGATGCCGACACGGGTGCGGTCCTGGGTGATGACGTCCCCGGCGCGGATGGGCCTCGCCGAGGACCGCGCGGGCGCGACCAGATCGACGTACTTCTCGCCGAACAGCGTCTTGGGCAGCAGACGTGCGTGCACGTCGGACGGGATGTGCGCGACGTACTCCGGCTTCAGCGCGATGTCGAGCGTCGCCTTCGTCCCGTCGGCGTGCACCGCGCGCACCTCGCCGACCAGCAGCCCGCGCAGCTTGACGTCGGCCCGCGGATCGAGCTGGTTGCCGAGGCTGTCGGCCTCCAGCTTGATCCGTACGGCCGAGGTGAACACCTGCTGGTACACGGCGACGGACAGGGACAGCAGCAGGCCGAGCACGGCGAGGAACACCAGGCCGTACAACCGCAGTCTCAGCACTCTCATACGGCTCACCCCGCAATCCGCACGGTCGTGTTGGCGCCCCAGATCGCGAGCGACAGGAAGAAGTCCAGGACGTTGATCGCGACGATCGAGGTGCGCACGGCGCGGCCCACGGCGACGCCGACGCCCGCCGGGCCGCCGCTCGCGTAGTAGCCGTAGAAGCAGTGCACCAGGATGATCAGGACGGCGAAGACGAGCACCTTCCCGAAGGACCACAGCACGTCGACCGGCGGCAGGTACTGCTGGAAGTAGTGGTCGTAGGTGCCCGCGGACTGCCCGTAGTAGCTGGTGGTGATGGTGCGGGCGGCGAAGTACGAGGACAGCAGCCCGACCACGTACAGCGGGATCACCGCGACGAAGCCGGCGATCATCCGGGTGGTCACCAGGAACGGCAGCGAGGGGACGCCCATGACTTCGAGCGCGTCGGTCTCCTCGCTGATCCGCATCGCGCCGAGCTGCGCCGTGAACCCGGCGCCGACCGTGGCGGACAGGGCGAGCCCGGCCACCAGCGGGGCGATCTCCCGGGTGTTGAAGTACGCCGAGAGGAACGCCACGAAATTGGACGTGCCGAGCTGGTTGAGCGCGGCGTACCCCTGCAGGCCCACCTCCGTGCCGGTGAAGAACGACAGGAAGGCGATGACGCCGACCGTGCCCCCCACGACGGCGAGCGCGCCGCGGCCGAAGCTCACCTCGGCGAGCAGCCGCAGGATCTCCTTCTTGTAGCGGCGTACGGTGCGGCCCGTCCACGCCAAGGAGCGGCCGTAGAAGGAGAGTTGGGCGCCCAGTTCTTCGAGGGACTTGAGCGGGCGGTCGAGAAGTCGCATCGGCTAACCCCTCTGCGGGGCGACTTGGAAGTACACCGCGGTCATCACGAAGTTCGTCACGAACAGCAACATGAAGGTGATCACCACCGACTGGTTCACGGCGTCGCCCACGCCCTTCGGCCCGCCCTTCGCCGTAAGTCCCTTGTACGAGGCGACGATCGCCGCGATCGCGCCGAACACCAGCGCCTTGATCTCGGCCGCCCACAGGTCGGACAGCTGGGCCAGCGTGGTGAAGGAGGCGAGATAGGCGCCCGGTGTGCCGTTCTGCAGCACGACGTTGAAGAAGTAGCCGCCCGCGACACCGACGACGGACACCAGCCCGTTGAGCAGCACCGCCACCACCATCGACGCCAGCACTCGCGGGACGACCAGCCGGTGAATGGGGTCGATGCCCAGCACCTGCATCGCGTCGATCTCCTCGCGGATCTTCCGCGCCCCGAGGTCCGCGCAGATGGCCGTGCCGCCGGCGCCCGCGATCAGCAGCGCGGTGACGATCGGCGATGCCTCCCGCAGCACCGCGAGGACCGAGGCGGCCCCGGAGAACGACTGGGCGCCGAGCTGCCGGGTCAGACTGCCGATCTGCAGCGCGATGACCGCGCCGAAGGGGATGGACACCAGGGCCGTCGGCAGGATGGTGACGCTCGCGACGAACCAGGCCTGCTGGATGAACTCCCTTGCCTGGAAGGGCCGTCGGGGCACGGTCCGGATGACGTCCAGGGCCATCGCGAAGAGGTTCCCCGACTGCCTGAGCGCCCCGGTCGGTGACAGGCTCATGCGTCCGCCACCTCCTTCCGGTGCAGCTCGGCCTCGCGTCTCGCGATCGCCTCCCACCGGGGCGGGCGGGTGATGCCCGGCCCCGGCAACAGGCGGGGCGTCAGAGCCTGACCGCCGGGAGTCCTCGTGTGCGTTCCGTCGCCGAGCTGGGCCAGCTCCTGTTCGACCTGGGCGGCGTCCTTCTCCTCCGCCATGCCGATCGGGCCCTGCATCCGGCCGTTCAGGAACTGCCGTACGACCGGCTCGTCGCTGGTCAGCAGCTTCTCGCGGGGCCCGAACATGACCAGCTCGCGGCGGAACAACAGTCCGATGTTGTCGGGCACCTGCCGGGCCGAGGCGATGTCGTGCGTGACGATCAGGAACGTCGCGTTGATCTGCGCGTTGAGGTCGACGATGAGCTGGTTGAGGTACGCGACGCGCACCGGGTCGAGGCCCGAGTCCGGCTCGTCGAACAGAATGATCTCCGGGTCGAGCACCAGCGCCCGCGCCAGCCCGGCCCGCTTGCGCATTCCGCCGGAGATCTCGCCGGGCAGCTTCCCTTCGGACCCGATCAGCCCGACCATGTCCATCTTCTCGAGCACGATGCGCCGGATCTGGCTCTCGGACTTGCGGGTGTGCTCGCGCAGCGGGAAGGCGATGTTGTCGTACAGGTTCATCGAGCCGAACAGCGCGCCGTCCTGGAACAGCACGCCGAAGAGCTTCCGCACTTCGTAGAGCTCGTGCTCGCGCAGCTTGGTCACGTCCCGGCCCGCGACTTTCACGGAACCGCGCTCCGGCTTCAGCAGTCCGACGAGCGTCTTGAGGAACACCGACTTGCCCGTACCCGAGGGGCCGAGCATGACCGAGACCTCCCCGGCGGGCAGCGTCAGCGAGACGTCCTGCCAGATGACCTGGTGACCGAAGGACTTCGTCAGCCCTTCCACACAGATCTCGACACCCATCCGGTCCACCCTTCAGCCATGGAGCAGCTCTGACATCTGCTCTACGGGGAGGGGCGGGGTGTCCGTCGCGGGGGATGCGGTTTTTTTTCCGGGGCCTGCGGCGGGGCTTCCGTCGGGTCGACGGCGGCGCCATTTCCGGTGGTGCCACTGGTTCCAGGGCAGCGCCTTTCCGGCGGTGCCACTGCGGCCGGAGACATCCCTCCGGCCGCCTACGGCGGCGCTCTTGGCGCGGTTCTACGGCAGCGGCGTCGGCGTCGGTACGCCGACCGGGGCAAAGGACGCGGCGGAGGACGTGGCGGGAGCCTCAGGGACGGCCGGCAGCGCCGTCGGGACCGTGGACGCGCCCGGCAGATCGGGGAGGTGGGGGAGGTCGGACGCGTTCGGCAGGTCGGACACGCCGGGGACGCCGGGAACATCGGGAACGTTGGGAACGTCGGGGACGGACGGCACCGCTGTCAGCGAGGCGTCCGGCAGCGGTGGCACCGACAGTGGCAGCAGGGACCGGCCGTGATCGCCGGCCGGCACTGTCGGCGTCGGCGTCGCTTCGTGAGACGTCGAGGCGGCCGACAGATCACGGGCGTTCGGGGTGGCTGCCCGGCCGACGTCGTCGGGCCGGAGGGTCCCCGTGGTCTCCTGGGCCATACGGGACACCGAGGGCCGGGGAGAGCCCTGCCCGTCCCCGTCGTGGACGTACGGCAACACGAACCCCGCCACCACCAGGGTCGCGGCCGTCGAGGTCACCACCACAGCCTGCGCGTGTCCGCCCGCGCGCAGCTTCCCGCGCCCCCACAGGAACAGGGCGACGCCCAGCGTTCCGGCCAGCGAGGTACGCAGCGTGCGCCGGGCCCGGGCGAGCAGCGACTCGACGGTCCGGTAGCTGAGCCCCATGCGCACGGCGACCTGGCCGACGTCGAGGTCCTCGGACTTCAGCCGCAGCGCTTCGGCCTGGCGCTCGGGCAGTTCCCCGCTGCGCACGGCCAGCCACTTGGCCTCGGCCCGGTCGCACACCGCCTCCTCGATGGGCACCGGGCCCGGCGCGACGAGCGTGGGGCTGCTCCGTACCTCGGCCTCGCGGTTGACCTGGCGGTACCGGTCGACGCACAGCCGCATGGTCACGGTCGTCAGCCAGGCGCCGAGGCGTTCGTCGTCCAGGTCGGGGCGCTCCGCGGCGCGCAGCATGGCCTCGTGCACCGCGTCCTCGGCGTCCTCAGGGCTCATCGACCTGCGCCGGGCCACCTTGAGCAGTTGCTCGCGATGGCTCCACATGCGCTGCCAACGGTCGTGGGCCGCCTGTATCTCCGCAGGCATGTCAGGCATGTCAGGCATGTCCATCGCCATGAGGGCCCCTTCGCGCTCATCCGCCGGTCTCGTGCTGTCCGGCGGATGGCGACATTACCGCCCAGTATCCGCGGTTGTGGAGGGGGTGGAGGCCATCGAGTCCGCACTGTTGCTGCCCAGCGGAGCGCCGCTGGGCAGCAGGTCGTCGCCGGGCAGTTCGATGTCCGTGCCGGGTGCGGGGAGTTGGGGTTCCTTGGTCTCCGTGCCGCCGGCTGATGGACGGGACGTGCCGGGGCTCGGCGAGGCAGGTGCAGAGGGAGTCCGGGACGGGGAGGCGCTGGGGCGGGTGGACGGGGTCGGCTTCGGCATGGGTTCCGGCGTGTGTTCCGGCGTAGCTTTCGCCCGCGACGGCTCGGAGCGTCTCGAACCCTTCGCGGAGCTGTCCGGCACCACCCGGTGCCCTTCCAGGAAGTAGGCGTACCAGGCTCTGACCGTGCGGAGATACGCCTCCGAGTGGTTGTAGCCGAGGACCGCCCGGTCCAACGCGGCCGGGTCGGAAAGGTCCCGCCCGCCCGCGCACAGGTAGCGCCCGGCGGCGAGTGCCGCGTCGAAGACGTTGCCCGGGTCGGCCCGCCCGTCGCCGTTGCCGTCCGTGCCCCAGCGAGACCAGGTCGACGGGATGAACTGCATCGGCCCGACCGCCCGGTCGTAGGCCGGGTCCTCGTCGTACGCGCCGCCGTCGGTGTCCCGCACGACGGCGAAGGCGCCGCCGTCCAGCCGCGGCCCGAGGATGGGCGCCACGGTCGTACCGTCGGCCGTCACCCGACCGCCCCGCGCCTGCCCGGACTCCACCTGGCCGATCGCGGCCAGCAACTGCCAGCGCAGCCGGCAGCCGGGAGCGGTGCGCGCGAGCTCCGCCTCGGCGCGCCGGTAGGCGGCGAACACACTCGCCGGGAGCGCGGCGCCCGCCCCCGCCGCCTCACGCACCGACGCCCCAGGCTCGCGCTCCCGGGTCCGCAGCGGCGGGAGTTCGGTGCGGTACAGGGTGTCGCCCGAAACGCTCGGCCCATGCTCGACGGGTGCCTCCGGCTCGGGTACGGAGGCCCGTGCCGGGACCGCCCCCGGCGCCTGTGACGCGGTCAGCGCCGCCATGGCCACCGCCGCGATCGCCGCCCCCCTGGCACCTCTGACTCTGCGCCCTGCCACGGTGGCTCTCCCTCCCTGTGGGTTGATGTCGCCTGCTTCTGCTCTACGGGGCAGGGCAGCGCGTCCGTCGCACGGAGCGGGGAGATTTCGGGAAGCGGGGTACGCGTGCGCGTCCACGGAGAGGGTGAGCGGCTCGGTGAGGATCGCGGCGGACTTGTGCGCGGCGGCGATCTGCACACGTACAAGATCCACCTGGGCTCGATCAACATCCTGATGCACCCGGACGACAGCTACTTGTGTATCGTCCCGGCGCGGCGCTCAGGGGACGCCAAGGTGTGTTCCTGCAGTTCGGGGACGATCGGCTCTCGCCGATCCTCGGCAAGGCGTTCCTGCCGGTCGCCGACTCCGAGATCACCGACGGGTCCATCCTCACGCAGATGAAGCGAGGTGCCTGATGGCCACCGTGAAGTTCCGGGACGAGACGGCGACGCGCAAGCCCCTCACCGAGTGGGAGGTCGCCGGGCTGCCCGAAAGGATGACCGTACGGGAGCTGATCAGGCTCCGGGTCCGCGAGGAGGTCGCCCGACACAACGCCCGCCCGAGCGACCGTTTCAACGGCCTCGTCCGCCCCGACGACGCCGAGACGGAGCTGAACGGCTCCCGTCTCCGCGAGCCCCGTCGCATCGACTGGGAGCGCCAGGTCGGGGACCTCGACGAAGTCGTGGATCTCACGGTCGATCCCGACCTGGTCTTCATCAAGCGCGTCGCGCTTGTCGGCGGCTGAGAGACGGCACTTCTGAGCTGGTGAGATGGCACTGTACCTGGTGTACAGTCCGACTCGGCTGCCGCTACCCTGGGACCTGAACAGGGAAAACTTCCTGTGCGGAGCCCTGTCCCCGTGTCTGGGCACTTCCCGCCTCCTGTGAGGCCCCGGGATTTTCCATGCCGTCCTCAATGTTGGCGATGTATCTTGAGGACATACATTGCGGATGCTGGAGGTGCTCGATGTCCGTCACGCAGATCGATCTCGATGACGAGGCACTCGCCGAGGCCATGCGGCTGATGGGCGTCACGACGAAGAAGGAGACGGTCAACGCGGCCCTGCGGGACTACGTGGCCCGGATCAAGCGCCTCGAGGCCGCTGAGAAACTGGCCGCACGCGGTGCACGTGGCGAGTTCGAGCAGGCCGCGGCGGCGCATGACGCAGGCAAGCGTGCCCGACGCGAGGCCTTCGAGTGATCACCTACCTACTCGACACCTCCGCTCTGTGGCACCTGTTTCGCACCCCCGGAGCGTTGTCGCCGTGGGAGGGACACATCTCCGCCGGCGTGTTCCACCTCTGCGAACCCACACGCGCCGAATTTCTCTACTCGGCAACCAGCCCCTCCCACCGTGACGAACTCGCGGAGGAACTGGATGCGCTCTGCCTGTTCTCCCCCGTTCCGAAGAACGCCTGGCGTTGGGTCGACACCGCTCAGTACAAGCTGACTCAACAGGGCCAGCATCGCGCGGCGGGCGCGATCGACCTGCTGGTGTGTGCGACCGCGGTCCACCACGGGCACACCGTCCTCCACGTGGACAACGACTTCGCCACGGTGGCGGGAGTGCTCAAGGAAGTTCAGCAGCGCGACGTACGCGCTTGATCGCCAGGGCCGGTCTACGCCGTCGGCCTGTCGGCCCCTCGTTGATCGATGCTCAAGTGACTGCCCCAGAACAGGGAACCGGCATCCGTGGCCCAGAGGATCACGCTGCCGTGGCACTTGCACTGACGCGCTCTTCACAATCCGCTGTCTGTTATTTACATTCGGTAACGCGTGACGTCGGGGACGGCCCGACGGATTCGAGAGCAGGGTGCGGCCGTGAGGTCCGCACTGGTGCCGTCGGCCGCTTTGACCGTCAGGGGGCGGCGTGGCGGTACGAGCAGATCGACGCGGCACATACGAAGAAGCTGTACGAGCGGCCGTATCCGCCTTTGGGGCTGAGGTTACTCCGAAGCTAAGAGGCGGCGGGTGGCAGGAAGACCAACTCCGTGGCCCGTTGGAGACGTTGATACGGGCTGTCGGGGGACGCTTGGGGTTCACCATCACGCTGACTGGTGAAGTCCCGCTCGTGGACCTGAGGGCCAGGCCCGACTATGCGGTGTCAGTCGATGGAGTGCTCGTCGGGTACATCGAGTTGAAGAAACCAGGGCGCGGGGCGGACCCTTCCCTCTTCACCGGGGACAGTGCCGCCCAGTGGGAGAAGCTACGACTACTGCCCAACGTCCTCTACTGCGATGGAGATGAGTTCGCGCTGTACCGCAGCGGCCAACTCGTAGGGCAACTTGCCCGGATGAAGGGCTCAGTCCTCACATCGGGAACCCGACTCACTCCCGATGGTGGGGCTCTGGCCAGGGTGTTCCAAGACTTCCTCACCTGGCAGCCGAAGTCGCCTCGAACCACCACGCAGTTGGTTCGGTCCGTCGCGGGACTGTGTCGTCTGCTCTGCGACGAGGTAGCCGAGTCGATGGTGCAGGAGAAGGCCGGCAGGCGCCGCCGCGTTTTCACGGAGATCGCCGAAGAGTGGCGACGGCTGCTCTTCCCTGAGACAACGGATGACGAGTTCGTTGAACAGTTCGGCCAGACAGTGGTGTTCGCCCTGCTGCTGGCACGGGTCGAAGGCATCGCATTCGATGGCGAATCGGTACATGCCATCGCCACGAAGCTGGGCAAGCGGCACTCCCTGATGGGTAAGGCTCTCGACGTCCTCACCGAAGAGTCGGCGACGGGAGACTTGTCCACCACACTCGACACGCTGCTGCGGGTGGTGGGAGCTGTCGATTGGAGCCGACTTGATGACGGTTCGGGAGACTCCTACCTCCTCCTGTACGAGGACTTCTTGCAGATTTACGACCGCGAGTTGCGCGTGCGCACCGGCTCGTACTACACGCCTCACGGCGTGGTCGAGGCCATGGTTATTTTGACCGAGGCGATTCTGAAGAGGTCCTTCGGGATCGAGACCGGATTCGCATCATCGGAAGTGGTCGTGGTCGACCCCGCTATGGGAACGGGCACCTTCCTGCTGTCCGTCCTCAGACGGGCGGCGTCCACCATCACAGAGGAGGAAGGAGCCGGCGCACTCGGTCCCCGTCTCCGGCAGTTGGTGGGGCAGCGACTCATTGGCTTCGAACGTCAGATTGGCCCTTACGCCGTGGCGGACCTGCGGATGCATGCACTGCTGAAGGATTATGGCTCTGCTGCTCCCAGAGAAGGACTGCGCCTCCTGGTGGCCGACACCCTCGACAACCCGACGGCCGAGTTCAACTGGATCCCCTACACCTATCGCCCTCTCGCGGAGTCCCGTCGACAGGCCAACAAGGTCAAGCGGGACGAACGCGTCATGGTGGTGATCGGCAACCCGCCCCACGATGCCGTTACTCGAGGCGCGGGTAAATGGATCGAGGCAGGTGATCCGAATGTCGGTGAAGACCCACCGCTCGACGCCTTCCGACTGGCCGGCAATGGCACTTACGAGTCGAAACTGTCCAACCTGCACGTCTTCTTCTGGCGTTGGGGCACCTGGAAGGTTTTCGACGCCCACGATGACGCACCGTTCGGTGTGGTCGCCTACATCACTCCGAAAGCCTGGTTAAAGAGCCGCGCGTTCGCTGGCATGCGGCGCTACCTGCGGAAGTCAGCCGATGAAGGCTGGATCATCGATCTGTCTCCTGAAGGCCAGCGATCTGCCGTGGCGAATCGCCTCTTCCCGGATGTGGCCCAAGAGCTCTGCATCGCAGTATTTGTGCGCCGACGAGACGACCACCGCGAGGACAGTGCTCTCGTGCATCATCTGAAAGTGCACGGGCATCGTGGCGACAAAGCCCAGCGTCTGCTCAGCTTGACCCTTGACGATCCCGAGTGGCGGGACTGCGCAACGGGAGGCACAGACCCCTTCCTGCCGGAAGGAGACGACTTATGGACGGGCGCGCCTCTGCTCAGAGACCTGATGCCGTGGTCCTCGCGTGGGGTGACGCCCGGTCGCGTATGGGTCTACGCACCGGACGAGGCAACGCTCCGCAAGCGATGGCGGATCTTCCTGGGAGCCGACCCTTCCGAGCGTCGGAAGCTCTTTGGAGAGGCCAGGGACCGCACAATCGACAGCCGGGTGACGCCTCTTGCCGGAACAACCGGCTACGACGGAACTCCGTTACGACAGGAGCGGCGACCTCAGTCCGATCCTGTCCAGGTCGGGTACCGCTCCTTCGACCGCCAGTTGATCCTGCCGGACCATCGGCTGATGGTGGTTGCGCGCCCGGACCTCTGGCGGGTGCGGGGAGATCATCAGGTGTTCACTGTGGAGCAGAACGCCCATCCCGTCGTAAGCGGACCGGCCCTGGTGTTCAGCGCGTTGATCCCCGACATGCACTACTTCAACGGACGCAGCGGTTGTGCCCGACCGCTCTACCGCGATGCAGGGGGTGAATCTCCCAACATCGCTCCCGCCCTGCTCGACGTGCTCTCGAGACGGCTCGCTACGCTAGTGACGCCCGAAGACTTCCTGGCCTACATCGCGGGGGTGGTCTCCCATCCCGCCTACACGGAGCGCTTCCGAGAAAACCTCGAGGACCCTGGCGTCCGGGTACCACTGACTGGAGACGTTCGTCTGTGGCATCGCGCAGTTCACCTCGGACGCCGTGTGCTGTGGCTGCACACATACGGGGACCGCTTCGCGGATCAGGCAGAAGGACGTACGCGCGAGACGCTGCGGCTTCCCTCAGGCCGTCCTCGCTGTGTCGTGGAGATACCGGACACGGAGGAAGGGATGCCGCAGGCCCTCCGATACGAGCCGGAGGAGCAGCGCCTGTGGATCGGCTCCGGATGCATCGCGCCGGTGCCGCCATCCACCAGGGCGTATCAGGTCTCCGGGATGAACGTCCTGGACAAGTGGTTCGGCTACCGCCGGAAGGAGCCGGCGGGCAAGCGACGACTCGAACTCGACCATGTGGTGGCCCGTAGTTGGTCTCCCGACTGGACAACCGAGTTGCTCATGCTGCTCAACATCCTCGGCTTACTGGTGCAGGAGGAACCAGCTCAGCGGGAAGTGCTGGAGTCGGTCTGTTCCGGCCCGCTCATCTCCGTACAGGATCTGACCGAGGAAGGTGTCCTTCCTGTGCCACGACACGCACTCAAGCCCGTGAGACCCGCAGCCGGGGGAGACGCCATGCCGGGGCTGTGATATCCCGAAGCAAGTCTGGGGCAGATCATCAAGGGTCGGCTGCGCACCCGCTGGACGTGGGCATCCTCTTGGAACGCGTGGATCATGGAGGCTGGGGGCGACGGCCATACGGGCGGTCTCGTGAGGGCAGCATGGTCCGTCGTGGCGCGAGTCCGATCTGTATGCAGTGGGTGCGTTTGTTGGTGCCGTGGCCCCCGTGGCAGGGGATCGCTGCGTATCATCCCGCGCCTTGGCAAGGGGTGATGGCCGACCACGACAGCGAGCTCCAGGCCCTCCCACTCGTAACGTTGAGGGCTTCTTGATGGACGCTTGTCCCAAGCTTGTGACGCGAGGGCTCGGGAGAGATCCTGGCGGACAGCCCGACTCGTCCTGCCGCTACCTCTTTGCTCATCTTTCGAGGGCTTACCGCGCTAGGTCCCGAAGATCTCTCGGAAGCCCCTGAGGCAGGGGCGACGGTCCCAGAGAAATCCCACTGACCCGTCTCTTCGGGAGTCCAGACCATCACGGACAAGAGCTTCAGCCCAGTGGCACGTTAGTGAGCCACACGTTCCTCGGCCCAGATGAGGCCTTCGGCTTGGTGCCGGTCTCCAACTCGAGGTGTTCGGCGGCACGTTTGCGAGCGGCGCTGGTTCTGATGGATCGCTGCTGGTCGTGCAGGGCAGCTGCCCTATAGCGACGAGGTGATGGCGACGCCAAGCATAGATCGTCTAAGCGCCGACGCCGAGGAGCTAGACAACCTCGGCGACCTTCCTTCCGGATGCGACAAGATCGAGGATCTTGCGGCGAACTCGGGCGGATAACTGTGGGCATCACGGCCTCCGGAGGCTGCTTGATCGTCAATTCTCCAGCAACCCGACTCCACTAGAACCGGGGCGTTCCACCTCCAGCAGCCCCGGAGCGGTTCAGTCCGAGGTTGTCAGCCGAGGACTGCTGCTCCGTCTCCTGCGTGACACGAGGGCAGGGGCAGTGGGGCTGCGTAGCTCTCCGGGATTCCGACGACCTCGACAGTCACCCCTCGTGCCGCCAGGGCCTTCGCGGTCTGGGCGATGGTGATCTGGGAGAAGCCGAAGATGGAGTCCGGGGTCAGGTTCTCGCGGTTCTTGAGGAGCATGGCGAGGACGATCCGCTTGGGCGTGAAGTCGTCCGGGAGCACGAGTTCGCCCCGGCTGAGCCGCGCCACCTTCGCGGTGAACTCCGCGCGGACCCGGGCGGACTCCTGGAGCAGTTCCACCGCCACCCTGGCCTGGTTGAACAGGTGACTCAGCGGACCGGAACCGCCCGCACGCTTGACGAGGACGAGCGCGCCGTCGGGCATGAGCAGGTCGCAGATCTCAACCTGGTCCCTGGGACGGAGTGGATTGGCGACGTTCCTGGTGTCAAGACAGAGCCAGTCGGGCCGTTCCTCGTCGGCCACCCTGTTGTTGTAGGCGTTCTCGGACTCACCGTCGCGCCACGCGGGAAGGGAGAGGGAGGGCGACGGCGAGAACAGCGCCGCCACGGCCGCCCGGCACTCGTCCACGTAGGCGGCCCCGGCCTCGTACCACTCGCCATCCATCAGGAAGAACCGTCTGGAGCCCAGGGACATCCCGGCCTCCAGCCACGTCAGCGCGCTGGTGACGGCGAGCGTGTCGGCCACCCCGGCTCGACGATCCCTGGCAAGGGTCACGGTTCCCTCACGCAGTGCCCTGAGACGTTCGCCGGGCGGTGCGAGTCGGGCCCGGGTGAGGACGTAGTCGGGGTCGAAGTCGTCGGAGCGCAGAGAGCCCGAGCTGTTGATCCGCGTCACGTACGTGGTCGCCTCCGTGTAGGCCGCATAGTGTTCGGACGGCACGGAGACGGAGATCCGTCCGTCGGAGGGACGGCCGAGGAGGTCGTCCAGGGCCTGATCGAGGGCCTCGAGGGTGGTCGTGTCCTCGACCGGCGCGATGTGGTCGACGAACTCCAGTTCCGGGTGCGGGATGTCCTCGCGGCAGATTCTGGCGATGGCCCGCAGATCGGAGAGCAGGGCCTGGGGTTCGACCCCGAGGGCGATCCTCAGCCCGCACCCGCCCTGGGCGCTGACGGCCCTTCCGCGGGTGTCCCGCGTCCGGGTGAGCGGCAGCTCGTCGAGGTAGCCGCCCAGGCTGCGCACGATGCGCGAGTGGTCGCGGATGCCGAGCAGCGGGACCGGGGCCCCGCCCGGCACCAGGGAGATGTCGGTGCGCGCCTGCCCGAGAGACCGGGAGACCGCTCCACGGATCAGGTTCGGATCCATCTGCCGGACGGCGAAGGAGAGACCGAAGCGCTTGTCCTTGAGGTGGTCGGGGATCAGCCGGTACCCCTGGTCGCAGCCGATGGCGTACACCGTGCCGTCGACCGCGAGGAGGAGTACGGCGGCGGTACGTCGGACGCCTTCGGTGATCGTGATTCCGGTGGTGCGCGCCATCGGGGCGCACCAGGGGGCCTCCGTGCGCTCCATTCCGCAGGTGACGTACACGGCCGGGACCCCGAGCGCCTCGGGTAAATGTGGATCGGCGCCGAGCCTGTCCAGGAGTTCGAGGTCGAGGGCGTCCAACATGGCGTCCTGGGTGGGGGCGACGCCGGACAGTCGGTAGACGGTGCGTACGGCGGTGTTCGATCCCATGGGGTGCCTCCGTGGGCGGCTGTGGTTCAGAGACGTCCGAGTACACGAGGGAGGGTGACATTTATCTGTGTACGTTGTCAACAGAGTACTCTCTGGAAGATCGGCGTTGACCCGTGTACGCTGGGGCTATGACGGACAACGCCGCTTCATCGGTCGGCCCGCTTGTCACCGGCGCCGAGATCGCTCGGCTGGCCGGCGTCACTCGGGCCGCTGTCTCCAACTGGCGCCGGCGCTACGACGACTTCCCCGCACCGGCGGGGGGCGGCGTGAACAGTCCGCTCTATGCGCTCGCCGAGGTTCAGGACTGGCTGGACAGGCAGCGCAAGGGTCAGGAGGTCTCTCCCGAGGTCGAGTTGTGGCAGGCTCTGCGGGCCGCGTACGGGGATCAGATGGTCGCCGGCCTGGCCGCGGTCGCCGCCGTGTTGGCCGGGGAGTCCGAACCCGATCTGCCGGACGACGTCGCCGCCCGCGTGCTGCAGCTCGCCGAAACCGAGACACCCGTCGATCTCGTAAACGGACTTACTGACCGGTTCATGGACTCTGCTCGGCGTGCCGGATCCGACCAAGTGACGTCCGAGCGTGTCGTGCGGGCCGTGTGCCACTTCGCGCCTCAGCTGCCGGCCGGTGCCACCGTCTTCGATCCCGCCTGCGGTATCGGGGTGCTGCTCCTGTCGGTCGCTTCCGAGACCGGGACGCGTTGCCGCGGCCAGGAGATGGATGCCGACAGCGCCCGTTTCGCCCAGCTGCGTGCCGACCTCCTGGGCCGCTCCGAGGTGCGCGTCCTGGCGGGGGACTCCCTGCGCGCGGACGCGTGGCCGGACCTCAAGGCGGATCTGATCGTCTGTGACCCGCCAGCCGGCGTGACGGAGTGGGGGAGGGAGCAACTGCTGCTCGACTCCCGCTGGGAACTGGGCACCCCGTCCAAGGCCGAAGGGGAACTCGCCTGGCTCCAGCACGCGTACGCGCACACGGCGCCCGGCGGCCAGGTCCTCATGGTCATGCCGGCCTCGGTCGCCTATCGCAAGGCGGGTCGCCGCATCCGGTCCGAACTCGTACGCCGGGGCATCGTGCACCAGGTGGTCGCCCTGCCGCCGGGGACGGCGACCTCGCACTCCCTGCCCGTCCATCTGTGGTGTCTGCGGCGTCCCGAGAACACCTCGGGTGCGGACACGCACCACACCGTGCGCATGATCGACCTGACCGACAACAGCCCCGACGGGGGCCTGGAGCCCCGGGCCGACCAGACCGTGGACGTACCACTGATCGAGCTCCTCGACGACACAGTCGACCTGACCCCCGGCAGTCATCTGCGCTCCCGGCACCGTGACTACCCCGGTGAGTACGAGGCCCTGCGCAAGCAGTTGCAGGAGCAGGTGCGCCGACTCACCGCCTTTCTGCCCGAGTTCGCTCCCGGCGGCGGTCCGGGCTCGCTGGACGCTGCCACCACGAGCGTCGCGGATCTCGCCCGTGCCGGACTCGTGGAGTACGACGGCTCGGAACCGGTCTCGGCCAGCGAGCAGCTCGACACGGACTATCTGCAGGGTTTCCTGCGCAGCTCCGGCAACACCCGCCGCTCCACCAGCGCGAGCGGGAGCTACCGTTTCGACGCCCGGGGCTCGCGCATCCCCCGCATGGACATCGAGGAGCAGCGCCGGTACGGCTCCGCGTTCCGGGCGCTGTCCGCGTTCGAGGAAGGGCTGCGCAAGGTCGACGAGCTGAGCCGGCAGCTCGCCGAGGTCGCCCGTGACGGCCTCGCCACCGGAGCCCTGGCTCCTAGGGAGTGAGGCCCGGCGAGGCCGCTCAGCCGGCGTGCGGCAGAAACGGACTCGCTGCTCCGCTCCACGTCACGCTCAGCGCCTCGCGAGCCCGGGTGCAGGCGACGAAGAGCAGGCAGCGCTCCCGCAGCAGGTCGGCGTCGTGCTGCAGCGGATCCGCCTCACGTGGTGTGATCTCACGGGCGAAAGGGACGGTGCCCTCGGTGACACCTAGAACGGACACGGCCCGGAACTCCAGTCCCTTCATCGCGTGCATTGTCGCCAGTCGTATCCCTTCGGCTCCCTGCGCGACCTGACCTCTGACCCGCAGCGTGGGGATGCCGGCGGCCTTCAGTTTCTCCTCGGCCGTGTCCAAGGAGAGGTTGAACCGTGCGCACACGCCGATCTCGTGCGGTGACAGACCTTCGGCGAGCAAGGCCCGGACCCGGTCCACCAGCGCCTCCGTCTCCTCCTGCCGGGTCGCGTACCCCCGCGCCTGGGGGTGGCGCCCGTGCAGCAGCGAGCGGTACCCGGCCAGCGAGTCTGTCCCCTCGCCTTCCAGGGCGTCGACGGTGACAGGTGCCAGGAGCCGCGCCGACCAGGCGAGGATCTCCTCGGTGGAGCGGTAGTTGAGGCGCAGCCGGAAGCTGCGGCCGGTCGTCATGATGCCGAGGGAGCCGAGCGAGACCCGGGAGTCGTAGATCCGCTGGTGCGGGTCTCCGGTGGCGAACAGGTCGTCGGGGCCAGGGGCGACGGCGGCGCGCAGCACCCGCCATTGTGCGGGGTGCAGGTCTTGTGCCTCGTCGACGACCACGTGGGCGTACGGAGCCGGCCCACCGTCGAGCAGTTCCGCCGCGCGGGCGCAGACGCGCAAATGTGTGGTCTCGCCGCGGTCCCGCAGGAACTGTTCGAACCGCTCCACGCCGCTCCACACCGCCCGACGGCGGGTGGGGCCGAGACCGGTGCCGCGGCCACGACGGCTCGCACCGAGGTAGGCGTCCAGGTCGCGGAGGTTCTGGCCGAGTACGACGTGCCGGTACTCCTGGGCCAGGAACTGAGCGGTGAACGGCAGATCGAGCTGTTTGACCGCCTTCTCCCACAGCTGTCGCTGCTCCCGGTCCCCGATCGGCCTGGGCACGGCAGTCGACCTGGCACGCACGATCCCGTTGGCACAGGCGTCGACGGTCGTCACGTCGACCCGCGCAAGGAGCCTCTCGTCCTCGTCTAGGAGCAGCCCGAGCATGTCGCGCAGTCCGGCGGCGAGGGCGTTCGTGTAGGTGGTGAGCAGGATGCGGCCGTGCTCGGAACGGCCGAGCAGGTGCTTGACTCGGTGCAGGGCGGCCACCGTCTTGCCCGTCCCGGGTCCGCCGGTGACCTGGACGGGACCGCCGTACGAGGTGCGGTAGGCGACGCGCCGCTGGGAGGGGTGGAGGAAGACCCGCCAGGCCTCGAACGGCTTCTCCAGGATCTCCTCCAACTCCCGCGGCCCGGTGACCAGGCGGATGCGTGCGCGAGTGTTGGCGATGACCGTGGCCAGGTCCTCGACGGGCTCGGCGGGAGCGTCGGCGGGCCGGCGGACGGCGACGACATCCCGGTAGACGTCCTCGGGGCTGAAGCCTTCGGCGAGGTACTGGAGTACCTCCAGCTGGTCCTCCGGCAGGAGGGTGGAGAACGCCTCCAGCTGGGCCTTGTCCACCAGCGACCGCGCGGCGCGCAGCACTTGGTCGTCGATGCCGAGTTCACGCAGGGTGCCGTCGGAGACGTCCGCGAACAGGAGCCGGGGTGCCGTGCGCGCGGCGGTCTCGTACAGCGGCGTCAGCTCGTCCAGGGCGACGGCGTCGCGCACCTCCAGGGCGCGTGTCGCGGAGTTCGCGCTGTACAGGCGCTTCGCCGCCCAGGTGTAGGCGTCGTCGTGCGGCAGGACGTTGACCAGCAGGAACATGTCGCTGCCGTCGTCGGGGGCGAGGACGACGCCTCGCCAGAAACCGGTGATGCGGATCGTGCGCATCCGTTCGTCACGGGCGTTCTCGACGGACTCCAGGTGCAGTCCCTTGTCGGCGTTGAGTTCGGCGACGCTCAAGGCCTGGAACTTCGCCATGGCCTTGCGCACTCCGGCTCGGACGGGCTTCTCCAACGTGTCGTAGCCGTCCCAGAAACTCTGGGCGAAGGCGAGCCGGGGCATGAGGTCCCTTCCTTTCTGCCTGACGGTGTCTCATGATCGCGGAGGTGTGGCGGTGCCGGCCAGACGTCCGGCGAGTTCCCGGAGCGCCGACAGGAGCTGGCCCGGCTCGCGGGAGAGGTCGAGGCTGTGCTGGTACAGCCGTACAGCCCGTCCCTCCGGCCCGTCGGTCGTTCCGCGCACCTCGTGGAAGCGCTCGGGCCGGCGTCCGGCCGCGTACACCAGATGCGCCTCGCGCAGACCGAGCACGGTGGCGTACGCGAGCGCCTGGTACAGGTCGGCGTTGTGCAGTCCGTCGGCCCTCTCCACCTTGTACTTGGCGTCCACGACGGCCAGCGGCGTGCGGCCGTCGGGTGTGCGCACGACCAGGTCGGGGCGGATCCCCACGAGACGCGCGGTGTCGAGGTGGTGGGGGTCCTGGAGACGCGCGGTCAGGCCGTGCTCGCGAAGAGCCTCGCGGAGGGCGACCGTGACGAAGTCCTCGAACAGCTTGTTCATGTCGAGCAGGTAGCCGTCCACGGCCAGTGAGGCGGAACCGGCCGGTCGGTGTTCCGGTGAGGTACCACGCAGGACGGCCTCGGCGAGCCGCAGCGCGGGCTGGTAGCGGGAGTTGAGCCGTGACGGCTGCCAGAGAGGCAGTTCCTGCCCCGGTATCAGCGGCAGCGCGTCGGCGAGACGCACCCGCTGGTGGGCAAGGCGCTGCCGGACCGGACCAGGAACGCCCGGCAGCCGCAGCAACCGCTCGGCGGCGGTCCGCAGGATGCGGTTCTCGGCGGTGTCAGCGGTATAGGCGTCGTAGGCGATCTCCACGGGTGGCGTACGGCCGAAGTGCCGCCGGATCTGCTCGGCCTCGCGCAGCCGCCCGCGCACGACCGGCGCGGACTCCTCCACCACTCGGTAGCCCTGAAGGACCCCCTGCCGCAGCGCCGCGTCGATCCGCCGCTCCACGGCGTGCGCGAGGGCGGGGACGACGTCGTCGTGGGCGCCGGTGTCGACGGTGCCCTCCCGGCTGTCGCGCCAGGCGCGCGCCGGGTCGAGGCTGAATCCGAGGAGGAAGAACAGCCGCCTCACCGGGGTCTTGGGCATGATCCGTACGACCGGACCGCCGGGTGTGCGCAGGGCGCCGACCCGGCTGCCCGCCCGCAGCAGCCAGTGCCCGTCCCGGCCGGGATCGGGAGTCACGCTCTCCAGGACGCCGGCGGCGGCGAGGGCCCGCCCGGCCGCGGCCTCCAACGGGACGGAGACGGCGGGTCCGTACTCGCGCAGCGTCACGTCGGTCACGGCCATGGCCACGGTCACGGACGCTGCTCGCGCAGCGAATCGAGGCCGTAGCGGGCTGCGACGTCGAGGTCCTCGCCGTAATGGTGCTCCTCCAGGAGCGGCAGGATCTTCGTGCGCCAGGTCCGTTCGAGGCCGCCGTCGCGGTACACGCCCGGCTTCATCAGGTACGACGGGCCGATGGCGAAGTCGGCGTCGTCGATACGGGCGTTGAGGGCGTCGAGCAGGCGGGCGGGTTCGAGGTCCCGGCCCTCGCGCTTCAGCCAGCGGGCGAGCAGCCCGGCGGTCGGCTCGGTGCGCGGGGACAGTTCCACGAACGCGAAGCGGCGCCGCATCGCCGCGTCCACCAACGCGATCGAACGGTCGGCGGTGTTCATCGTGCCGATCACGAAGAGGTTGGGCGGCAGCGCGAAGTCGTCCCCGGAGTAGGTGAGCCGGACGGACCGCGTCCGGTACTCCAGGAGGAAGTACAGCTCGCCGAAGACCTTCGCCAGGTTGGCCCGGTTGATCTCGTCGATGATCAGGAAGTGCGGGAGGTGCCGGTTGCCCTCACGGGAGGCGAGATCGGCGAGCTCGCGCAGCGGGCCCGCCGTCAGCCGGAAGGCTACCTCCCGCGTCTCGGGATCCTCCACGGGCCGGAACCCCTCGAAGAAGTCCTCGTAGGCGTACGAGGGGTGGAACTGGACCATCTTGACCTGTTCCGGGCCGCCGCCGAAGTACTCGGCCAGCTTCATCGCCAGGTACGTCTTGCCGGTGCCCGGCGGACCGTAGAAAACCAACTGCCGCTCGTCGACGAGGAGTTCGCGCATCTCACCCAGCCAGGAACGGTCGTGGACGAGGAGGTCTGCGGCGAGTGCGCCGGTGACGTCCGGCAGCGACAGCTCCCGTTGCACGGGCCGTTCGGCGGCGGCCTGCTCGCCGTCCATTGCCGCAGCCGTGTGCCCGGTCTGTCCTGTGAGCCCGTCCAGCGCGTCCAGGACACCGGTCAGATCGACGACGTCATGCTGCACGGACAGTTTCTGCTGCACCTCCTCCGGCAGTTCCTCGTACGCGTGGCCGTCCGCCTGCCAGGCGATCGTCCGCCGCAGATTGGACAGTCCACCCGGTGACGCGGTCTGTACGGCCTCCCCGGTGACGCGCCCGATGTACAGCACGCCGTCGCTGATGGCGGCCACCGTGTCACCGACGCGCATCTGGGTCAGAAAGGCGTGCAACTCGTCGACCAGGCCCCGCTTCTGGCTGTACGAGGCCGCCCCCTCGTACCCGTCCTCGACGAAGCGGCGCAGCGCGCTCTTGGTCGGATCGCTCTCCTCCAGGGGCGGCAGGTGCGCGCCCGCGAGCGAGACGAAGCCCTCCGGCAGCCACTGTTGCCGCACCAGGTTGTGCCCCGAGACGTTGGAGCCGCGTACCAGCCACGCCTTGCGCGGGGCGCGCCAGCCGGTGGACAGGTAGTCGGCGAGGGGGTGTCCCTCCGCCGTGCGCCAGGACTCCGGGCCGGAGGCGTCGTAGCCGTACACCAGCGAGGCGGCGGCTGAGGAGGAGTTGCACTCGATGTCCCGGGCCGCCCTCCACCGGTCGGCGGACACGTCGACGAGACCGCCGTCCGCGCGCAGTTCCACGCGGGTCCGGCGGGCGTGGTCGCCGAGTCCGGGCCATGCCTCGGCGGCCACGGTCGAGCCCTCCTCCAGGAGGAACTTGTGCGTGCCGTTGCCCCCGAACTCGGCGAGCAGATGCCCGTGCGCCTCACCGCCCTTGGGGAGTTTGATGCGGAACTCGGGTGTGCCGGGGAGGCGTTCGGGCTGAGGCATGGACCCATCCTACCTGTTGACACTGTCAAAGCATCAAGAGTACAAGTGAACGCATGCACAAAATGTGTTGACGGCGTGAACGCATCGATCGTGCGGGGCGAGGGGGAGCCGATGGTCGAGGTCGAACGGCGGGCTGTCGAAGCGGAGTTGCCGTCCGTCATCGAAAGGCTGCAACGGCGCGCATCCCGCGCGGGGGTGATCAGCAGACAGGCCTTCGCGGACGAGGCGGACCGGCTCGGGCTCAGGACCGACGAACAGCGGCGACGCCTCCGCAACGGGCTCGCCGCGCTGGGCATCCAGGTGAAGCCCGCACGCCGGGCGGCGGCCTCCTCGGTGAAGGCGCCCCCTCAGCCGCCCGCCGTCCCTTCCGAAGCGGCCATGCGCCTGGCCCAGGCCCGGCGGATGCTGGCCCGTTACGCCGACGCCGACGGCGCCGTCAGCAGGCTCGCCCACGACGGCGTCGTACGACTTCACGGGCTCGGTGCCGCTGACGCGCGCGAGCTGACCGCCGACTTTCCGATCACCCGCCCCCGTCCGCCCCGGGTTCCGGCGGCGAGCGCCGTCCCCTCGAAGGCACCGGCCGCCGCCAAACCCGCCCGCTCCGCCGTTTCCTCCACGGCACCCCGACTGACCGACGCCGTGCTCGCGGCCCGGGCGGTACTGGAAGCGGACCGGTGGCGGCGGGGCACGGCCAAGGTACTGCTGAAGGCGGAGGAGGAAGTCGGCCTCGCCGTGCTCCTCCGGGGCGGGGAGGACCGCCTCGGCCGTACCGACCGGCTCGGCCGCGACGTCCCGGTGGAGGAGATCGCCGCGCTGCCCCGCGACAGCGAGCGGTGGCACGCCTACGAATGTCTCGTCCTGCACAACCAGCGGCTCGTGTGGAAGATCGCGCTCGGTTACCAGGGCCGCGGACTGGACGCCGAAGATCTCGTCCAGCACGGAACCATCGGACTGATGCGCGCGGTCCGGAAGTTCGACGCCACCAAGGGCTTCAAGTTCTCGACCTACGCGACCTGGTGGATCAGACAGGCCATCACCCGGGCCATCGCCGACGAGGGCACCCTGATCCGGCTGCCTGTGCATGTCCACGAAAAGGTGAGCAAGGTCGCCGTCGCCGAGCGCAAGCTCCTGAACGAAGGCCGCCCCAGAACCGTCGACAACGTGGCCTACGTCACCGGCTTCACCTTCGCCGAAGTAGAGGAGGTCCGCAGGATCAGCCGGCCCACCGACTCCCTGGACCGGATCATCGGCGAGGACGCCGCGCTCGGTGACCTGATCATCGGGCCGAGCCGACTGCCCGGACCTGACGTGGTGTTGATCCGCAAGGAGTTTCAAGCCCGCCTGCGGCACGTCGTGGAGCATCTCCCCGAGCGCGAGCGGCACATCCTCGTCCGACGCACCGGGCTCGACGGTGACGAGCCGGACACGCTGGAGGACATCGGGGTCGTCTTCGGTGTCACCCGTGAGCGCATCCGGCAGATCGAGTCGAAGGCCAAGGCGAAGTTCGAGGGACAGCTCCTCCGCCACGGGCTGCTGCCGCGGCCCCGCTGAAGCCCACGCACCCCACATCGTCCCCTCTCCCCACGCACTCCCTTCCGAAAGAAGCCGCACATGGACCCCCGCCAGGAGCTGGTCGACTACCTCACCCGCCAGCTCGTCGGTCCCGCCGACGGTGTCGACGAGGTGCTCGACGCGCCGCCTGACCGGCAGTACCTGATGGGCACGCTCTATCCCCAGCAGGCGGACCTCCAGCGGCAGCTCGCCCTCGCCGCCGACGACCCCGAGGCTCCCGGCGCCGAGCAGGACGCTCCCGACGTGGACCCGGCCCCCGACCCGGTGCCCGAGACGAACAGCTGGCTGCCCGCGTCCCTCGGCGTCAGCTTCTACACCGACGCCGACGACGTCGAGGTGAGCTGCGCCGCCGCCCGCTACGAGACGCGGCGGAACGAGGCGGGCCGGGGGCGGCGCTGGCAGCGCGTCCCCCTCAAGCCCGAGACGCACACGGTCGGCCCGGACCGGAAGGAGGTCCCCGTCCTCGACGGGCGCGCGACGATCAGGCTGACCCACCGTTCCTACGGCGAGGGCACGCTCGTCACCGTGGCCCTGGTCAACGAGGCCCGGCACGACGGCTCCGACGGCAAGGCGCCGAGCTGGGACGACATGCTGTTCCAGTGCCGGCTCACCGTCCGCCCCGCCGACGGAACCGTGCTGCCGTATCCCAGCGTCCGGCTCGCCAGCCGTGACCCAGAGGAACGCGAACTGCGCCTCCAGTACCGGCATGTCGTCACCCATGCGGTCGGCCACGGCTGCGCCGTCCGCGAGGAGTACGGCGAGGACGGCGGTGTCGCCCTCCTCGCCTGCGAGGTCCTGCCACGCGCCGAGGTGCCCGCCATCCGGGCCGGCGGCCCGCTCGACGCCCCCGCGCTCACCCTCTCCCACCTTGCCGACCCGTCCGTCGGGCTCGACCAACTCCGTGAGGAACTGGCCGAGTTCGCCTCCTCGTACCACGCCTGGTACGTGGGCCAGCGGTCCGTCGAGGTGCCGGAATGGGGGCGGGAGGCCGCGGACCGGATCCTCGCGCGGGTCCGCGAGGCGGTCACCCGGATCGAGGCGGGCGTACGCGCCCTGTGCGACCCGGACCGCCCCGAACTGCTCGCCGCCTTCCGTATCGCCCAGCGCGCCATGCTGCTGCAGATGCGGCACTCCGCCCCCGACCAGGCCGGCCGACGACGGCACCGCTCGGAGCCGGTGGCCGTCGATCCGCCCGTCGACCCCGAGGCCACCTGGCGCCCCTTCCAGCTGGCCTTCTTCCTCCTCGCCCTCGACGGCGTCGCCGACCCCGCACACCGCGACCGGGAGACCACCGACCTGATCTGGTTCCCCACCGGCGGTGGCAAGACCGAGGCCTACCTGCTGCTGGCCGCCTTCACGATCGCCCTGCGCCGGATCCGCGGCGGAGGCGACGGCACCGCCGTGCTCAGCCGCTACACCCTCAGCCTGCTCACCACCCAGCAGTTCCAGCGCGCCGCCACCACGATCTGCGCACTGGAACACCTGCGCCGCACCGAACCCGCACTCGGTCTGGGCGGCGAGCCGATCACCATCGGCCTGTGGGTCGGCGACACCACCACCCCGAACGACTTCGAGAAGGCCGAGCGCACCTTCGACGAGCAGCGGCTGGCCTCGCACCCCGAAGACGTCTTCATCCTCGACCGCTGCCCGTGGTGCGGCACCCGCATCCTGCCGGCGACCTGGTCCAGCGTCCGCTCCGACTACGGAGTCCGCGCGGAGAAGGACGACTTCGCCTGCAACTGCACCCGTGACGAGTGCGCCTTCCACGACGTCCTGCCGGTCGCCGTCGTCGACCAGCACCTCTACCGGAACCCGCCCACCTTCGTCCTCGGCACCGTCGACAAGTTCGCGCGGCTCGCCTGGGAGTCCGACTCGGGCCGCCTCTTCGGCGCCGGCACCGGCAACCCGCCCCCGTCGCTGATCATCCAGGACGAGCTGCATCTGCTCACCGGACCGCTCGGCACCACGGTCGGCCTCTACGAGGCGGCCATCCTCGAACTGTGCACGGACCGGGACGGCCGCCCGCCCAAGATCGTCGCCGCCACGGCCACCATCCGGCGCTCCGCCGAACAGGTCCGCGCTCTGCACCACCAGGACGTACAGCTCTTCCCGCCGTCTGGCCTCGACGCCCGCGACAGCTTCTTCGCCGTTCCCGACACCGGTCGCCCAGGCCGCCTCTACCTGGGCGTCATGGCGCTCGGCCACACCGCGGGCCGCGGCGCCGTCGCCACCACGGCGGCCATGCTCCAGGGCGCCCACCAACTCCCGGAGGAGCACCGCGACGACTACTGGACGCTCGTCGCCTACCACCACAGCCTGCGCGAACTCGGCCGCACCGTCACCGCGGCCGGCGACGACATCCCCGCCCAGCTCCGCTCCCTCGACGAGGGCGCCGGCACGCGCGCCCTGGGCGGCGAGCAGGTGCAGCAGCTCGACAGCAGTGTGGCGCGCGCCGACCAGCCCATCCTCCTCGACCGCCTGGAGAAGCCCTGGACGGACCCACGGTCGGTGTCCTTCCTGCCGTGCACCAACATGCTCTCCGTCGGCGTCGACGTGAAGCGGCTCGCCTACCTCCTCATGCAGGGCCAGCCCAAGACCACGGCCGAGTACATCCAGGCCACCAGCCGCGTGGGCCGTCACCAAGTGCCCGGACTCGTCGTCACCTACTTCAACGCCACCCGCCCACGCGACCGTTCGCACTACGAGACCTTCATCGACTACCACCGGGCCCTGTACCGGTACGTCGAACCCGCCAGCGTCACCCCGTGGTCGGTGCCCGCCCGTCGCCGCGCCCTGCACGCCGCCCTGGTCATCCTCGTCCGCCACCGGCTCGGCCTGGCCGCCGAGAACCAGGCCGGACTGCTGACCCGTCACAAGGACGAGGCCGCGCGGATCGCCGACGCCCTCGCCGAGCGCGCCGCGATCGCCGAACGCGACGCCACAGGAGCCGACGCCGCCACCGTACGCGCCGACGTCCGCGAGGAACTCGGCGACCTCCTGGACGCTTGGTACAGGCAGGCCGAGTTGGCGGAAACCGAGGGCAAGAACCTCTACTACCGCAGCCAGGGCAAGGGGCAGCACAACCTGCTCAAGTCCTTCGAGCAGCGCTACGGCCTGTGGGAGACCCTCAACTCGATGCGCAGCGTCGACCGGGAGTGCCAGATCACCGTGACAGGAGCAGGAAAGTGACGCGCAAACTCCGGGTCCGCCAGGCACAGACCGTACTGCCGTTCGGCGTCGGTGCCGTGCTCGACGTGCAGGGCGAGTCCTTCGTCGCGGCCGGTATCGAGACCTGGCCGCAGCTCAAGACCCCCGTCCCCTCCGAGCGGCTGGCAGCCCGTCTGGGTGTCATCGGCTTCTACGCGGCACCCCACACCCTCAATGACCGCTACGACCGGCCCGACCGGCCCGGCGTTCCCTATGTGCGCTTCCCCGGCTGGCTGTTCTGCGGATCCTGCCGGGCCATGGTCCGCTTCCTGCGAGAGCAGGAGAAGCCCGGCGAGCCGCCCGTCTGCACGTCCTGCGCAGCTGCACCCCGCCTCACCCCCATACGGTTCGTCCGCATCTGCGCGGACGGGCATCTCGACGACGTCGACTGGTGGTACTGGGCCCACTCCAAGCTGGCCCCCGAACTGCGGGCCTCCTGCGCCGAGTCGAAGCACGCCTGGAAGGCACGCCGGCTCAGTTTCCGCGTCGCCGACCGCGCCTCCGGACTCGAAGCGCTCTCGGTGCGCTGCGGAGCGACCCGGGAGGGCGGCACCCCGTGCGCGGCTGAGCGGGACCTGCTCGACATCCTCGGCCCCCAGGGCGGCCACTGCCCGGGCCGCAACCCCTGGCAGCGCCCGAACGGCAAGGCCTCCTGCGGCCAGCAGGTCCACATCGTGCAGCGCACCGCCGGCAACGTGTACTACCCGGTCGTCTTCTCGGCCCTCGACATCCCCCCGACCGACGAACCCCCGCGGACGGAACAGGACTTGGCGGAGGCGGTCCGCGACCACGGCTACTGGACGAACCTGCTCGACGCACTCGGCACGGACCGAGCCGCCGTCTTCCGTGACTTCATCAAGCAGGACACCGACGCCCCCGACAGCCTCATCGACCAGCTCCTCGCCGAGGCCACGGGCGCACCCGCGTCCCCGCCCGCCGAGCGGCCGGAGCTGGCGAAACTCGACCTCAGCCGCGACGAGTGGTACGCCTTCGACGCCGTCGAACTCCCGGAACCCACCGCGGAGTTCTCGGTCCGTCGCGGCGGACTCGGCCTTGCCGACGAGACCGAGGAGCCCTGGGCCACCCTCGACGCGCACATCGACGGCGTCGTCCTCGCCGACCGTCTCCGGGAGGTACGGGCCCTGACCGGATTCCGCCGCCACTCCCCGCACGGCACCCTCGTCCACGCCGACACCAGCGGCCGCCTGCGCTGGCTGCCCGCGACCGAGGTCTACGGCGAGGGCATCGTCCTCACCCTCGACGAGCGGCGCCTGAGCGCCTGGGAGAACGACCCACGCGTCCAGGCACACGTCCACGGCGTCCGTACGGACCTGGACGCGTCGTTCCGCGACGAGCAGTTGGCCGAGACCGTCGGCAGCGACCTCTCGCCCCGCTTCCTTCTCCTGCACACCCTCGCCCACCTCCTCATCCGTCAGCTCTCCTTCGACTCCGGCTACACCACCGCGAGCCTGCGCGAGCGTGTGTACGGCCGTCCCGAGTACGGCCAGCGCGGACTGCTGATCTACACGGCCGCAGGTGACGCGGAAGGCACCCTCGGCGGCCTGGTCCGGCAGGGCGAGGCACCGCACTTCGCCGAGACGCTCGTCCGGATGCTGGAGGCGGCCGCCTGGTGCTCCGCCGATCCGCTGTGCGCGGAGCACACCGGCCAGGGCTTCGGCAACCTCAACCGGGCCGCCTGCCACGCCTGCACCCTGCTGCCCGAGACCAGCTGCCAGACAGGCAACACCCTCCTCGACCGCGCTCTGGTCGTCGGTTCCGCCCGCGTCCCCGGCTACTTCACCGACGTCCTCACCGCGAGCCGCGAGTACGCCGCCGCCATCGCCCAGGGATGACACCCATGACCACCGCGAACACCCCCGTCCTCCACCCCGACCTCACCCCCGCCCAACGCGACTGCCTGGACGCCCTGCCACTGACCGGCAACCACGTCGTCAGCGGCCCGCCCGGCAGTGGCAAGAGCCTGCTCGCCGCGCACCGCGCCGTCCACCTCGCCCTCACCGGCCGCCCCACGCTGCTGCTGTCCCGCTCCAACCTGCTGCGCCAGCTCCTGCGGGACACCCTCCAGGGCCTCACGGTCCCCGGGGCCCCCGTCGAAGCCGCGACCGTCCACGGCTGGATCCAGCGCCGCTTCGGCTCCGACGCACCGCGCACCGAGGACGGCTGGTTCGACTGGACGGCCCTTGCAGGCCTGGCCGCTGAAAAGCTCGCCGATGACGAGACCACGCCCCACCTCGTCGTCGACGAGGGCCAGGACCTGTCCCCGGGCTTCTACCGGATGGCCCGCCTCGCCGCGGCCTCCGTGACGGTCTTCGCCGACGAGTGCCAGCGCCTCACGGAAACGAACTCCACCCTCACCGAGATCACAGACGCCCTCGGCCGCTCCACGGGACGAGTCGAGATCGTCGGTAACCACCGCAACAGCCGTGAGATCGCGTCCCTCGCGGAGCACTTCCGCACGGGCGGCGCCCGCCCCGAAATCCCCTTCCGCAGCGGGACGCTGCCCGTGGTCCGCCACTATTCCGGCACCAAGGACCTCGCCGACGACATTGGTGGCCTGGCGGGCCGGCATCCGCGGGACCGTATCGGGGTCATCGTCAACTCCCTGCGCACCGCGTCCGATCTGATGCGGCGCCTGGAAAAGGCCGGCCTTGCCCACGAGCCGCAGCTCTACAGCTCGACGGCCTCCGCAGGCCGCTACCGCGACCTCGACCTTGCCCGTCCCGGCGTCGTGGTCGTCCACCGCGCCAGCGCCAAGGGCCTCGACTTCGACACCGTCGTCATCGCCGACGCGGAGTCCGACTCCGCCACCGACCCCACGTCGGCGACCCTGCGCATGGCGTATTACGTCATGATCACTCGTGCACGGGAGCGACTGGTGCTGGGTTGGCAGGGGAGTCGGCTGCCGCGGCATCTGGAGGGGCTGCACGGGTGGGTGCACGTGCGGTGATGGCGCGACTGAGGCTACGAGCAATGTTTGAGAACAAGGGGAGACGATGACTGACGACCGCAAGACGACCGTGCCCGTGTGGACGCTGGCGACCGCTGACGTCCGGGTACCAGGGCTGACCGCGGGCGAGTCGATGACGGCTGAGCGCCTGGTGGAACTGCGCGGAGTGCTCGCCGTCCTGGCCGACGAGCCCATTGCCACACTGGAGGTGCATCCGCTGCCCGACAAGATCGACCGCGGCCGTGGCATCCCGCTCGACGCCGCGAGCCCCTTGGCGCAGCACCTGTCCCAGTTCATCACTCAATCGGCGCGAAGTTCCCTTACGGCGGCCAGGGCGACCGCTTCCGGTGAGAATCTGTATCGCATGGTGGTCCCGGCGAAGGTCGCCGCCCGGTTCGGGCAGGGCATCGTTCGCCCGATGGCGTCGAAGGCGGCGGCGGGTGGCATCCACAGTGCACTCATGAATTCAAAGGGCATCGCCGCCCATGCGACGTTCGTGCCGGTCGGAGGAGCGACAGCGGCGGGTGCGGTCGGCGGGGCGGGGGCGACCGCCGGTGCCGCGGCCGCCGGCGGCACGGCGCTCACCGTCGCCGCTCCGCTCGTGCTCATGGCCGTGGCGGTGGGAGTGAGCGCACACGCCGACCGCAAACGCCAGCAGGCCATCGAACACATCACGGAACTGCTGGAGCAACTTCAGGAGGACAAGCTCGACGACGAGCACAGCGAACTCGACGGCTGCCGCGACGCCATCGACAAAGCCACGGCCATCCTGCTCGACCAGGGCAAGCTCGGTGTCTCGCTGGGACTCGACTCGGCGGTCCATGCCATCAACTCGGCGCTGGGCAAAGCCGACCGCCGCCTTGCCCGATGGCAGAGCGCGCTCGACAGACTGCGCGAGGGCGAGGCCGTCGAACTCGGCACGTTGACCAAGTCGTTCCCCGGCGTCGACGACCATGGCGGCACGTTCCGCACCCACCTCGAACTCGCCTCCCTGGCTGTCGCCCTGAAGCGGCGGGTCGTCGTCCTCCAGGCCGTCGATCACGCCCAGAGCGACCCGGGCAATCCGTTCGAGAACTTCACCCGCGCACTCAGGCGCGATCAGCAGCGCCTCGACGAACTGGAGTCAGGCATCGCCGGTGTCCTGCTACGCCTGTCGGCACTGGAACTGGCACGCCCGAACGGTTTGCGACCCGTCTTCACGACCGGTGAAGTCGATCGCCTCATGAGCGCGGCACACCGGATTCACCAGCTGGGCGACGGCGTCACGGCCAACAGCCGCCCAACAGACGTGGCGATCGAGATCGCGCGCGACAAGGACGGCTCGGTGGTCGTGTTCCCTGCGCTGCCCGCGTAGGCGCAAGGGCGCGCGCCCGCACTCTGAGTGGCCGAGACACGGCCAGGCACCGTTCTCCCTCCAACAAGGGTGACGATTTCGTAGACGAGTCAGCGAGCGGCATGGTCCGGATAGGGGCGGGGCGGCCCGGCCGGGGACGTTCCAGATGGCGGCGTGTTCGGCGAATCTGCTCCCCGCCCGGGGAGTTGATGCAAGATGGCGTGGTGTCAAGTCTCCGCAGCGATCCCCGCACCTCCGCCGCTGTCCGCGGCAGCGGCTGGGTAAGCAACTCACCGCAGGCCGAACAGTTGTTGACGCATCTGGCGCCCGGTGAGCGGGTCGAGTCGCTGTTCACCACCGTCCGGTTCCACGGCGCACTGACCCGTCGGCGTCTCCTCCTGTGGCGGGGCACCTTCAAGGTGAAACACGTGGAAGTGCGCCGCCCCCTCACCGTCCTGGAGAGTGGGAGCCAGTCCCGGTTCGGTGAGGCGGTCGTGCTCGACGGCCCCGAGGGCGCGATAGAGCTCAAGGCCCTTTCCGCGGCCGTGGCCCGCGCTTTGGTCGCCGCCGGTCGGCGGGGCGATAGCAGCGCTCCGGCTGCTCCTCCGCACGTTGCGCAGGGCGACCGCAGCGCCTCGGGGACGCTCGGCGCTCACCGGGCGGGGGCCGGCCGGGCGCCCAGACCTCCACATGCGGAAGAAGACGCAGGCTCACAGGGGAGGGTGTACCGCGCGAGAACCATCCGCACATGGCAGGACGCCGAATTCGCCGCCGTCGACCACATGCGCAGCCTCGGCTTCACCGATGCGCGGGTGACGGATGCCGGCGCGGACGGGGGTATCGACGTGATCTCCCGCGATGCGATGGCGCAGGTGAAGTACTACAGCCAGCCGATCGGTGTCGGCCCCGTCCGAGAACTGCGGGGTGTGGCGGACTCGCACCATCATCTGCTGTTCTACGCGTCCGGCGGCTATACGGCGAGTGCCCGGCAGTTCGCCGACGACAAAAAGGTTGCACTCTTCTCCATCCAGGAACTCGGGCACATCACTCCACTGAACGCGGCAGCGGCTGAGTTGTCCGCTCGGCGCCGGGCGGCTTCCGGGCGCGCCCAGGCGCCGAACGAGCGCGCGACGCAGCGTGCCGCCGAACTGGAAGCCCAGCGGCAGACCGTGCTCCGCCTGATCACTCGCGTCCGTGCACACACGAGTCAAGTACACGCGCTGCCATCCAACCGGTACACCAAGGACCTCATCAAGGCACTGAAAGCGGCGCACAAGCTGATTGAGCGGGCGGACTCCCTCCTGGCCAAGTCGCGGGCGGACTTCCAGACCCACGGCGGGCGGAAGCGGTTTATCGCCATGGCCGACGAGAAGGCCCGCGAAGCCGCCCTGAAGCTGGGGATGCGTGCCTGACGGAACAGGCACGCTCGTGCGAGGCGCCGTATCCTCGCTCCCGCAGACGCGCCGATGTCGGCGGTGCCTTCCCGGGTCTCGCGCCAGGACGCGTGCTGAGGGGGCAGGAAAATATGCCATTCTGATGGCCGATCAGGACCCGCGTGCATAGGGTCACGCCATGGTGAGGCTGGAAACATTGCGGGGGTACCTTCTCGAAGAGGTCCTTGCCTGGTTGCTGCGGTCCAGTGGGTACCGTCTGCTGACGGAGAAGGACGACCCGGCCAGGCCGCCGTGGAAGGTGTTGGAAAAACGCAAACACGGACTGGTGGTGCGGGGCCGCGGGGCCTGGCATCAGGCGGACACTCTGGGAGAGTTCCAGTACGTGCCCCCGTTCTCGCTCCCGATCCGCCTGTTCGCCGAGGCGAAGTTCACACGCCTCAAGGTCGGTCTCCCCACCGCGCGCAACGGCCATGGTGTCGTGCACGACCTCAATGAAAACGTCGTCACCACACTGAGCAACGGCTCCGGCCCGCACCGCCCGAGGGCGCGCTATCACTACAGCTACGCGATCTTCTCGACATCGGGGTTCACCCAGGATGCCCAGGAGTTCGCGCTCGCCCATCAGATCTCTCTCATCGACCTGTCTCTGCCCGACTTCCGGCCGCTGCGCGACCTGGTGAGGGCCGCGGCCAAGTCGGTCTACGACGCCATGAGACCGATGCCGCCGAGTCAGCGGCCCACCGTGTACGAGATCCGCAACTACTTGCGTCGGCACCTGCTGGACCTGTGGGACGGACCCGCAGCCGATGCTCCCTCGGTGACCGATCCGCTCGACACTTTGGCGGCGGGCCTGCGCCGCCGGTCGTCGCTGGGACTCGTGCTGGCCTTTCCCGCCGCTCCTTTCGTCCTCGGGCTCGTCTCCAACGATCTTCATGCCTTCGTCAGACACGCGCGCGAACAGCCCAGTCACGCCGTCCGCGTGCACAGGATCCACCGGTCGGTGGGGCATCCCGTGTGGCTGATCGAACCGCGCGAAGGCCATGCCTACAGGCTGACCTTCAGCCTGCCGGAGCAGGTCGAGGCATGGATCCTGGACCAGGAGGAGGGAACGCGGTCCCGCACTCACTGGATGACGCGAAACCTGCTTTCCGCCATCACCATGTACTGGGTTGACGAGGACCACACCCACACCTTCCAGCTTCACTACAGCTCGGACGAGTTCCGAGAGGTCAGCGGGAGGCCGATGAGCGACTTCGGTGAGGCGTCCGATCTCTTCTGACGCCGGAGGCGTGCCCCTCTCGACGCGGACCGCTGTCCCGTGTGGCTGATGCCGGGGGGCGCTTCCTTCCGCTGTCTTTCGTAGCAGCGAGGCGACGGCGAAGCCGTGTGCGTCATGCTCCGACCGGCGTCGTCAGCACCGCCCGGACGGTCTTGCCGCCGGGCGGGTGGGGGATGCAGTCCCAGCGGTCGGCGAGAGCGGCGACCAGTGCCAGGCCGCGCCCGCCGGGGCGGAGTGCGTCGGGTCCTGCGGCGCCCGTCGCGATCTGTGGGTAGAGGTCCCCGCGGGCGTCGCTGACCTCGACGCGGAGGCGGTCGGCGGTCGGGTCGAGGACGAGCGTCAGCCGGAAGCAGCGGCCGGGCACGCGGCCGTGCAGGACGGCGTTGGCAGCGAGTTCCGCGACGACGAGTTCGGCGCTCTCCGTGAGGTCCTGCGGGGCGTCCCAGGACCGCAGTTCGGTCATGGCGAGCAGCCGGGCGAGACGGGCGCCGCGCCGCGTGGAGGACAGCAACTGAGTGAAGGTGCGGACGGAGGCGCCGACTTGGGGTGTCGCGTGGTTCATGACGCCAGAGTGGCGGTCGGGTGCCGGTGGGGACGAGTGCCGCGCCCCGTACGTTGAGTAAGTGTACGGACACGAAGAGTGGACGGTACGACGGGCTTTCCGTCACGCTGGGCCGTGAGCGCGGGCGGTGCAAGGAGCCGTCGCGGTGCGGTACGGAGGGGGCGGCGGATGGAGAACGTCGGAGTCGACGGGGAGGCGGCCGGGGGCGTCGGCGCGCGGGCGGTTCCGGCGGGGGAGTGGGAGCGGGAGCCTCACCCGTCCGACAGCCTGCGCACGTTCGGCGCCGTCGTCCAAGCACTGCGCGAGCACGCGGGCCTCAGCCGGGTCGACCTCGGTGCCCGGGTCCAGTACTCCAAACACACCGTGGAGTCGGTGGAGTTGGGCCGCCGCATGCCGGACGAGGCGTTTGTGGAGCGCGCGGAGGAGGCTCTCGGCAACACGGGTGCGCTGCGGAAGGCCGCACGGCATCTGACGCGGGGCGAGGCGGGGCTCGCGGTGTGGTTCCGGCGGTGGGCTCGGCTGGAGCGGGAGGCGGTGAGCCTGTGCACGTACGAGTGCAGGCTGGTGCCGGGGCTGTTGCAGTCGGAGGCGTATGCGCGGGCACTCTTCGAGAACCGGATTCCGCTGCTGACGGATGAGCAGTTGGAGGCCCAGGTTGCGGCGAGGATGGAGCGGCAGCGGATGCTGTGTGAGCGTCTGACAGTTCCATTCCACTTCATCGTTGAGGAAGCGGTCCTGCGACGGAGACTGGGCGGTGCTGAGGTGTGGCGCGAGCAGCTGAACCACGTTCTGGAGCACACGTTGCCTCGCAATGTGACGTTGCAAATCATGCCGTTGGAAGCCGAGTACCACTCGTGCATGGATGGGCCTCTGCGCCTACTGGAGACCCCAGAAGGGCGTCGACTCGCATACTCGGAGGGCCAGGAGAGCGGACGGCTGATTGGTGACTCGAAAGAGGTGAGAGTTCTCCAGCAGCGCTATGACACACTGCGGTCGCAGGCCCTGCACCCCAAAGATTCCCGGGCCTTGCTGGAGCGACTGCGAGGAGAGACATGAGCACGACGGAACTCGCCTGGTTCAAGTCAAGCCATAGCGGCAGCTCGGGCGACGACTGTGTGGAGGTCGCTGTCACTGAGCCGACCATCCACGTGCGGGACTCCAAGGACGTGACCCGCCCGGCCTTCGCCGTCGGCCGCGAAGGATGGGTGCAGTTCGTGCGGTTCGCGTCGGAGCATTGAGCTTGCGGTGTGCCGTCCGCCGTGACAGAGCGGCAGACGGCACACCTCTTGAGCGCGGAGGCGTCAGGTGAGGGTGTTGCGCAAGTGCGGACCGAGGTAACCGACGTACACCTTCCCGGAGCGGGAGCAGTCGTCGTAGAAGTGGAGACGCGGGGCTATGGTGTTGCCCCCGCCGATCTTCAGGTGGGCCTGCATGAAGACCCGACCGTCGGGGTCCACCGCCTTCGGCACCGGGAGCATGCGCTCACCGCGCAGTTTCGCATTGCGGGCGACGGTGTCCGACTCGCGCATGGCCACCTTGGCCGCCGGGAAGGGAAAGGCGCTGGAGGCGTCGGACTTGCAGCAGCTCAGGAAGTCGCCGGAGGTCGCGTCTTCGGCAGTGGACCGGGCGAAGTGATCCAGGGCCAGTAGACCGTCCCAGGCGACGTACAGCCAGTTGTCCACCGACTGGCTGTCGAGGGACCGGGTGATCTTGCGGTTCCCGGTGAACGAGATGCCGGGCAGCTCGTCCAGGCGGTCCAACAGCTCGGAGAAGGTCGTCGGGTAGGTGATGTCCGCCGCGACGGCCGTCGTGTGTGCGACGGCGAACTGCCCCGCCTCCTGGAGCTGTTCACGCAGGAAGCGTATGAGCCGCTGGGACTCCTGGACCTTCTCGTACAGTTCCTCGTTCTCGCCGCGCAATTCGTTACTGGCCTGGTCGGCCGTCGCCAGCTCCGCGTAGAGGCCATTGATTTCGTCGACCCGGATGGCTTCCGCGCGCTCCGCCTCGTCCAGCAGGGCTGTCAGTGCCGCATTGTCGGAACGGAGCTGAACGACGTCCGTTCCGTCCGGTGTCGAGCGGGGGCGAGTCCGTTGACGCGGGATGCTGAGCAGCGCGGCGGGCAGCGGCTGTCGGGAGGACAGCCGCTGGGGCAGGGCCGCGAGTATGGAGGCGGCGCGACGGGGGTCGGCCTCGATCGTGCGGCGCGACATCACGGGGTGACGTTGTGCGTCGGGTTTCCAGGCCGGGTCGAGCCCCGGAAGGTAGGTGCGGACGCCACCTCCGAACACGGGGTGGTATTCCAGTGCCGCGTTGAACTTGGCCTGTGCTTCTGGGGTGAGCACGTACAGCACGGCCAGCCCGTGCAGATAGCGGAAGAGGGGTTCGACGACCGTCTGCGACCAGTCGTCGGGATTCTTCCCGTGCGGCACCGTGGCGACGACGGTGGGCATCCGCCGGTTGCTGTCGCACAGCTCCTCGATGGCGTCGTCGACGTCCTCGGCCTCGATGAAGACGGGCGCGGCGGCGACATCGGCCTCTGCGTCACGTGCCTCCAGCGCGTCCAGGAGAGAACGGACGATGTTCGGAGTGTTGGCGCGTTTGGGGGCGTCGCCTTCGCGGGCCGGCTGGTGCTCGATGTCCAGCTGTACCCATGTGCGGCCCCCGTCCTCCTCAAGGCCGGAGCGCACGAGGAGCGTGGACTGCCAGGTGCCCGAGATGGCGGAGGGCGTCTCGCGCATGCGCCACCGGCTGTAGGCGCCCTTGCGGCCGCCTTCCGAGTCACGGTCGAGGGTGGCGTGAGGGGCGATCTCGGTCCGCCCCTCATCCAGCCCGGACGGGTCGTAGCCCTTGCTGCGGATCCACTCGATTAACTGGCGCTCTGCGATGCCGCATGCGTTGACGTAATTGAATTCGGTCGCGACCACCATGCGGTAACCAAGTGGTTCCATGGGCGCTCCTCGCTGGGAATCGGTGGCGGTTCTGAGTTCGGGGCGGGCGCCCTTACCGCTGTCTCATGCCTTGTCGGTCGGCTCGTAGCCGAGGGCCGTGCGGTTGATGAAACGGTCACCGAGGTCGCGCACCGGCGCGGGCTTCGGCTTCTGCACGGCGGTTTTCGCCGTGGACTTCTTCGGGGCGGGCTTCTTGCCACCCGCACGCCGGGCTGGAGTCGGCTTCGTTTGCCTGGCGTTCTTCGCGGCCGGCGTGTTGCGCGCCGCGTACTTCTTGCGGAGCGCCGAGAGCTGCTCGCGTTCCTGGACGGCCACGTTGGTGGGGAGGGCGTTGGTGAGGGCGCGGGCCCGGCTGAGCGCGTAACGCGCCGCATGCCAGCGCCTGCTGTTGATCGCCATGCGGGCCACACCGATGGTCTGCTGCAACGCCTTGATCTTTGCGGGCTGCCGCCGGGGTATCGGGGACTCGGCCCCACTGCTCCGCCGCTGCCCGGCGGCACGGGTACCCCAGTCCGTACCCGAGGTCAGGACGACGACCGAACGGGGGTTGCTGCTCTGGCTTCGACGTACCACGTGCGTTGGTCCTTGGATGAGCGACGGGCGCTCCTGGGTGACCGCAGGTGCGGCCTCCCAGGGAGCGAGTCAGCCGTGGCGGGGGCCCTCGCCGGGGGGCGGGTTGAGGGTGGAGCGGTAGGTGCCGGACTCGCCCTCGGTGAGGGGGGTCTCCAGGGTCAGACCGGCGGCAGCCATGCGGTCGTATTCGGCGAGGATGAGGTTCTTGGTGCGGTACTCGCCGTGCGTCTTGATGTCCTTGTCGCGGGTGATGTTGAAGGTGTCCAGGATGTAGGTGGTGTCGTCGCGGGTGATGCCGTAGAGGTGGAAGAAGAGAGCGTCCAACTCGGCGCGGATGATGACGCGGCGGTCGGGGTCCCAGCGGTAGGGGGCGCCGGTGTCGCCAAAGTCGCGAGCGAAGGGAGCCATGTCGTAGGACGTGTAGGTGAGTTCGAGGAGTCGGGGGGTGATGAAGGAGGCGTGGGGGGCGAGCGTGTCGGGGGTTGGGACTGGCAGCTGGTGCACGTAGCCGAAGGTGAGATGGGTGCCGCCGATCTTCTGGCGGACGGCGTAGTCGCAGGCCATGGAGGAGAACACTGCGCTGAGGAGTGGCGCATGCGTGGTGGAGGAGGGGAATGCCAGCGGGAAGGGGTTCCCGAAGCCGTGGGCAGGAGCGATGGAGCAGATCATCGTGCGTTCGTCGCTCGCGCGGCAGATGTCGCGCCAGCCCATCACCCACTCCCGGTCCCACCCCCGGGCTGTCAAGCGGCTGCGGACGCCCGGTGCCTTGATCTCCTGGCCGGACTTGTCGAACTCCCCGGTGGGGGTGTCCTGTTCAGAGACCCAGTAGCGGGGTAGCGGGACGGTCGTTGGGTCCTGGTGCTGTTCCACGGTAAAGCGCGGGAGGGTGCCCTTGTTGAGCTGCTTCTCCGTCGCGTTCTCGTACGTGGAGAAGCGGTGGTCGTAGTGGTGCAGCATCTTCCCCTCGTACAGCGGGAGCATGTGGGCTCCAGCCTTGACGAAGGTGTTGCCTTCTAGGCGCCAGCCATCGGCGATGAGGTCTTCACGGGTGCGGAACTTGTCCGAATCCGTGCTCATCATGAACATGAGCTGAAACTTCACGCCCCACGGGTTGCCGTTCGTAGCGCCTTCTTTGAGCAGCACCGGGACGCGGCGGTAGATACCTAGTGTGATCTCCATGTCGCGGCGGGAGCGGAAGACGGGGCAGGTTCCGGTGTTCGGGTTCATGGCGAGGATATCCTCGGCTGCCAGCAGGTAGCTCCGATCGGCGATCTGCTCAGGCTGTCGCACCTTGAACACCATCCGGATCGGCTCGCGAAGGTTGCCTGAGCCGCGCAGCGTGAACAGGCAGAACCGCAGCTGGTTGTGGACTTCGGGGAATGTCTTGTCCTCGTTTTCGAAGTCGTAGAGGGCGTCGAGTTGTCCCTTGGTGACCAGGTCCTTGAAGAAGTATTGGTTGAAGGAGTCCGTGGCGATGCCCGAGGGTACGATCTGACCGCTACGCCCTTGAGTGCCCATGGTAGTGCGAGCGTGTTCCGCGAAGAGTGAGTACGTATTGAGTCGCCCATAGGCTGTCAGCGGGAATCGCCCAGAGGCGTGCGCGAAATGCTTGAATCCGTCGTTCTTGCGCTGTTCCTCCTTGAAACTCGCGTACAGCTCGGGGTCTTCTGCGGCCAGCAGGTTGATCTTCTTGTTTCGGACCGTCAGGTTCGCTGCTTCAGCGATGTCCACTCGATTTGCAGCGAAGAACTCGCGCCCGTCCACCTGAACTTGATCCCATGGCGGATTTCCCACCACCGCGTCGAACCCGCCGGCCCACCCAGTCCCCGGCTGCACGCGAGCCCCCGACTCCGGGACGGCGAACACCTCAGGGAACTCCAGGTGCCAGTGGAAGAAGTGGTACTGGTCTCGCAGGTTGAGGATCTCGGCATGCGTGGCGTCCGGCACCGCCGACTGGTCGCGATTGCGCAGCGCCCGAAACACCTGGTCGGTCGGCGCCTCCGGCGCCCCTTCCCGCTTGGGCCAGACGAACGCCGCACACCACGCGTCGGCCGCGTGCAGGTCCTGGACGTACGTCGTGGACTCGACGTAGGCGCGGTACGCGGACTCCTGAGCCCGCACCTGCTCCAGGGAGTCGGCCGGGGCCGCGGTGATCCGGGCCAGCTCGACGGCGTACTGGTCATTGCCCAGCAGGGAGTCCGTGTCGAAGGACAGCTCGTCCTGACCGCCGCGCTGGGTCTTGTTCCGCTTGACGAGCCCGGCCGCGTACTTCTTGTCGTCCCCCTCGATCGGCTTGAAGGCGTCGTCCGGTACACCCTCCGCCAGCAGCTTCGGCGTCGCGCCGATCAGCCCGTTGCCGCGTTTGACGTGGGCGTCGAGGAACCCGAGCGGCTTGCCTGGCTCCAGGGCCTCCAGCCACAGCGAGACCTTCGCCAGTTCCACGGCCATGGGGTTGAGGTCGACGCCGTAGATGCAGCGCGCGACCACCTCGTGCAGGGCATGCCGCACGGCGTCGACCGTCGGCTCCGGGTTGCGCTCGCGCACCGACGCCACGCGCTTGGCGATGCGCCGGGCCGATGCGACGAGGAAGTGCCCGGAGCCGCAAGCCGGGTCACAGACTGTCAGAGAGAGCAGTTCCTCCACGATGTCGTCGGCCGGGTCGGGGTGGCCGGCAGCCGTGGCGCGCTGCTCGCCGCGCTTGACGGCGTCATCTATGACCGGGTCGAGCGTCGTGTCCAGCAGGCACTCGATGAGCGAGGACGGGGTGTAGTAACTGCCCGTCGTCTTGCGGCTGTTGCCCGCGACCTCGATCAGCTCGAAGGAGCGGTCCGTCGCGGAGTGCTTGGGCTCCAGCTCCAGCAGGGACTCGTAGACCGAGCCCAGTTCCTCGGCGTCCAGGTGGCGGTAGTCGACGGGCCGCCAGCGGCGTGCGCCCGGGTCGCGGACCTGGGCGAGATGGCGGACGGCGGCGAGCAGCGACTCGTTGGAAAGCTTCAGGCCGTTGAGCGGCGCGTCGGTCTTCGTGGGGGAGAACAGGCCGCCGAGGCCGGGCAGGCCCAGCTCCGGACGGCCACCCTCCTTGCCGAGGGCGTCGAGGACGATGCGCAGAGCCTCGTACTGGTCACCGTGGGCCGTACCCTGACGCCGGCGGGCCCGGTCGCGCAACCGCGCCGAGGAGAAGTACCGCTCGTACGCGCCCCGCTGCCGCTCACCGGCCTCCGGGTCGAGCAGGGCCTCGCGGTCCTCGGCGACGAAGACAAACAGCAGACGGTAGACGAGCCGCAGCAGGGCGTCCCGGAGCGCCTTCGGATCGACGTCCTCCCGCAGCCGGACGTTCTCCGGATGCCGCAGGAACCCTGTCCCGAGCACGGTCAGGGCGTTCTGCACGCCCAGCCGCAGTTGGTCCAGGGCACGGGCCCCCGAAGTGACGGCCTCCGCACGCCACTTCTCCAGCCAGCACCCCGAAGCCGCCGCACCCTCCGCCACCTCGAACCGCGACGCGTGCAGCACGCAGTACAGCAGCACGAACTCGCTGAACAGCTCGCCGTCGAAAATGGCTTCCAGGTCGAAGTCGACGTAGGCCGCGGTCGCGAAGGACGACGAGTCGCGCAGCAGGCGCAGGCGGCGGCCGTTGGTGAGGACCGCCCACAGGTGGGCCTCAGTGCGGTTCAGGCAGTCCTGGAGCATCGACTGCGCGGGGACCTGACCGGCCGCCGGGCGCTTGTCCAGCTCCTGGTTCCACGGGATGAGGTGGACCAGGGCCGGGCCGTGGCGGTGGGAGACCGGGAAGCGCTTCTCGGAGTCGGAGTCGGCAGGGATGCCCGCCGCGCCGACCTCCGTCAGCGCGCCGAAGTCCAGCTTGCGGAAGAGCTGGACCAGCCAGTCGGTGCCGGCCCGGCCGGTCGGATCGGCGGCGGGCGCCCCCGTGGTCGGGTCCGACGGCAGGGCGGTGCGCAGGTCGCGCCAGAGCGGCTTGAGGTACTCCCAGGCGCGCTCGGCCTCGTCGCGCACGGGCACCGAGGCGGGCAGGCCGTAGTCGGCGGACTTGGTGCCCGGCAGGTTCCGCGCCTCGGCGATGCGCAGCAGCATGTCGGCGGGGATCAGCCCGCCGACCGTGGTGACGGCGGTGAAGGCCAGGGCGGTGCGGGTGGCGGCGGGCATCAGGCTTCGGCTCCGGAGGAGAGGGGAACGGGCTGCTGCGGCAGGTAGACGTACACCCCGAGGACGTCGGCGGGCTCCTGCGGGACGACCTTCAGGCCGCGGACGATCTCCTCGTTCGCCTTGCGCACGCGGCGGTGCGAGGCGTCGAGTTCGGCGGCCAGGCGGGTGCCGTACTCGGTGAGGTGCGCAGCGAGGTCCGGCAGGGCGTTCAGGTCGCGGGTGATCTGGTTGCGGGCGGTCTGCTCGTGGGTGTTGGCGGTGGCGCGGGCCGCGAGGAGCGCGGCGGCCCTGTCGTCGTCCAGCCAGCGGGCGCGCTGCGGCAGCCCCTCGTAGGCGAGCAGGCGGGCGTCCTCGGCGACGAGCTGCCGCTCACCGGTGCGGGACGGCAGGGTGAGGTGGAAGCGGTAGCGGACCAAGAGGAGCGTGGTGCGGGTGGTGACCGCGTCCGTGGTGACCACGCCGCAGCGGCGGGCCGGACGGGGACCGAGGGCCTTCGCGTCCAGCGCCGAGTCCAGGACGTACGAGGCGACGGCGCCGATCGCGGGGTCGGTGCGGACCAGGGCGGCCTCGCCGCGGCCGATCGCCGGGGTGGTGCGGAACGGGATCGCGCGGTCCTCCTCGACGAGCCGGTTGCCCAGCGTGGCCGCGAGCGCGTCACGGAGCCCCGCCGGGGTGCCGCCGACCTGTGCGGTGAAGTCGCCGTTGCCGTCGCGCCCAGAGGATGGCGCAGTGCGGACCAGGGCGTCCAGGTCGCGCAGCGCCTCCAGGGCGAACTCGCGGACCTCCTCGGCGCCGCCGAGCGCGGCCCGTACGGCGGCGACCTCGCGGGCCACCTCCTCCGGGTGGATGGCGCGCTGGGCGTACTTGGAGCGGGAGGTCTTCTCCCGCTCGGCGGCCGAGCTCCATTCGCGGTCGATGCGGTCGAAGGCTTCCTGGTTGCCGTCCAGGTCGAACAGGCTCTCCTGGCTGCCCTGTCGTCCGTGCAGCAGCAGCCACTCCACGACGGCGTCCGTGACGCCCGAGGCGGTCTCGTCGGGGACGGAGACGGAGATGCCCAGGTCCTTCTTGATCTGCCGGTGCTTCTTGAACAGCACCTCCAGGACCTTGCCGTCGATGCCGTTGTCCTCGCCGTACATCGTGATGACGCGGACCTGGTCGCGCTTCTGGCCGTAGCGGTCGACGCGGCCCTCGCGCTGGTCGTGGCGGGTCGGGTTCCAGGCCAGGTCGTAGTGGACGACGGCGTCGAAGTGGTGCTGGAGGTTGACGCCCTCGGAGAGGCAGTCGGTGGCGATCAGCACGCGGCGGGCGGCCGGGTCGTCGCCGTTCTCGGCGGCCTCGGCGGCGAGCTGCTCGATGCGGTCCAGGCGCTGCTGCGGGGAGAGGGTGCCGGTCACTGCGGCGATCTTCGTCTTCTTGCCGAGCTTGCCGTCGAGTTGCTCGGCGAGATACTCGGCGGTGGGGATGTAGCGGCAGAAGACGATCGGGTGGTAGCCCTCGGCGATCAGGCCCTTCAGGTGCCGGGTCAGCGCCTTCAGCTTCGCGTCCTCGGCCGGGCCGATCAACTGCTGTGCGCGCTGAGCGAGTTCGAGCAGCCGGGCGCCCGCGTCCTCCGACTCGGCGGCACCCGGCGCGACGTCCATGCCCTCCAGCCGGTCGTTGTCCGCGGAGTCGGTGGCCACCGGGGCGCCCAGCACGTCCGCCTCGTGCGCGGTGCGGGCGGCGGCGGACTCGGAGCGGGTCTTCAGGGTCTGCGCGGCGGCGGCCGGTGAGGAGACCATCGAGCGCAGCAGTGCGATCACCGACCACCAGGCGATACGGGCCTCCCGCTTGCCCTGCTCGCCGGCCGTCTCCACGCGGTCGCGGGCGTAGGCGATGGCGTCGTCGAGCAGCGCCCGGTAGGCGGGGGTCAGCTTGTACGGCTCGTCCTTCGTCCAGCGGTCGGACGGGAACGCCGTCCGCTCGACCAGGGAGTCGTCGGCGAGGCCGTCCTCCTTGGTGAGATAGGTGCGGACGTCGGCGCGCTTGCGGGCCACGAAGTGCTCAGCCAGCCTCGCCCGGCCCGCCGCCGACTCCAGGTCCAGGTGCGCCAGGTCGGGGCGCACCAGACCGAGCAGGTTGCGGAACGCGGACTCCTTGCCCGAGTGCGGGGTCGCGGTCAGCAGCAGCAGGTGACGGTCGGCGTCAGCGGAGACCTTCCGCAGCAGCTCGTAGCGGAGCTGGTTCGTCGCGGAGGACGCTCCGCCCTGGGCCGCGTCGTCGGCGGCCACGCAGGTGTGCGCCTCGTCGACGATCACCAGGTCGGGGCAGTGCCGTACGAAGTCCTCGCGGTGGCGGGTCGACTTGATGAAGTCCGTCGAGATGATCGTGAACCGATGTTTGTCGAACAGGGACTGGCCCAGCTCCAGGGCGCGTTCCAGGCGCGACACCGTGGAGGCCAGGACCAGTTCGGCGTCGATGCCGAACTTCTCCCGCAGCTCGCCCTGCCACTGCTCGGCCAGGGAGGGGGAGCACAGCACGGCCAGCCGGGTAGCCTCGCCCTGCGCGAGCAGCTCCTTGGCGATCAGACCCGCCTCGACCGTCTTGCCGATGCCGACGTCGTCCGAGATCAGCAGCCGCACGGTGCGCTGCCGCAACGCCATCAGCAGCGGCACCAGCTGGTAGGCGCGCGGCTCCACGGCGATCGACGCCAGGGAGCGGAACGGGCCCGCGCCCGACCGGAACCCGACGCGCAGTGCCGTGCGCAGCAGGCCGGCGGCGCGCTGGTCACCCAGGTCGTCCGGGCTCGGCGCCGCGAACTCGGCATGACGCACCTTCTCGAATGCGGGGAAGACGGCCGCTATGTCGTCCTCGCTTCCGCCCAGCGGGCGCAGCACCAGCATGTCGGCGGCGCTCTCGGGCAGCACCACCCATTCCCGGCCACGGGCGGCGACCAGCGAACCGGCTGGGTACGTGAGGCTCATGAGATATCTCGGTTCCTAGAGGTCAAGAGAGGCGAGGCGGTCATCGAAGACGGAAATAGCCGGAGTTGTGGTCGACAATGGCGTCCCAGTCCGCGTCCGCCGGGAAGCGCACGACGTCCCAGCCCGCCTCTTCCAGGCGGTAACCGGCCTCGACGTCACGGGTGGAATCGGCCGGGTGGCCGGGAACGTCGACGAACACGGCGAGGCTGGCACCGTCCAGGCGAAAGACGAGGTCGGGGCGTGCCCCGGCCGTGTCGACGAAGGCGTCGACCTCGTCCGGCAGCCGGTGGCCCTTCGCCCTCAGCCAGCCAAGCAGGTCGCCCCGCGCGACGAGCGCCGCCAGGTCCGCCTCCACCGGGGTCGTCGGCGCGGACGCCGGGGCCGGCGCGGGGGCGCTCCCGGCCGCGTCCGGTGCGGTGCGCGCGCCGCCCGCCGCCGGGGCGAGCCTGCGGAACCGCTCGCTGCGGGACTCACCGCGGTCCTCCCGCTCGGTACGGGCGCCGGCCAGACTCAGCAGCAGCGGGCGGGCGGCGTGCCGGCTCAACTGGCGGTGGTGGCCCTGGTTGCCGTACGTCAGCAGGCAGGCGTAGCAGCCGCGGGCGCACTTCTCGCCGTCCGCCGGACCGCCCTCGTCCTCGCCGGTCTCCGGGTCGAAGTGGCAGATCTCCAGGGCGGTCCGGGCGGCCTTCGCGAGGGCGCCCTTGTCGTGCTGGATGCGGCGCAGCACACCGGCGCCGCCCTCCGCGGCCTCCGTAAGGAGCAGGCGGCGGCGCGGACCGGCGTCCGGCGGCAGCAGCTCCGCGGTCAGCTCGGAGTCCTCCAGTTCGAACGCCGCCTCGATGCCACGCTCCAGCGCGTACAGGAACGACAGCGCCACCGGCTCCGGCTGCGGCTCGTCCAGGGTGACCACGAGGATGTTGCGGCGGTCCTCCACGTACGGCAGGACGCGCTTCTTGCGGCGCTTCTCGTTGCCGTCCTCGTCGACCACCGGCATGCCGGTGCCCTCGATGGCGTCCGCGGCGGCCCGGTCGTTGAGCCAGCGGCCGTCACCCAGGTCCAGCCAGTAGCCGTCCGGCTCGCCCTCCTTGTCGCGCACGCGGCCGAGGTTGGTGATGCGCACGGTCGCCGAGTCGCCGTAGTCCAGGTCGAGGACGGGCGCGCCCTCGGCATCGGTGACATGCGAGGTGAGACGGCCCTTGCGGGCGCCGTGGTCCTGGAACGCGTACGACGTCTCCAGGCGGAAGCCGGCCCGGCGGCGCTCCTCCTCGTCCGAGGAGATCCGCTCCCGCGGCGTGGTGTACACGGTGTGCAGGTGGAGCAGGCCGGTGCGCTTGCCCCGCAGCGACTCGCCGCACATCACGCAGACGTCGGAACCGGCCTTGACGTCGTAGTGGTAGCCGCAGCCGTCGCACCGCTTCGCCTCCGCCGTGGCCAGGTCGCCCGAGGCGTCCGGCGGCAGCTGGACCCGCGTGACCTGGTAGCGGGCGCCCTCGTGGTAGATGAGCGCGCCGGGGCCGAACTCGCGGATCGCAAGGAACCTTGGACGCTGCAGGTAGTCCCCGTCGGCGTTGCGGCGGTTGCCGGAGCGTGGGATGTACGCGGCCAGCGGCAGCCGCGGGAAGCTGTATCCGGGCAGGAAGCCCTCGGACGCCAGATAGCGGTACGGGTTGAAGTCGCTCATCACCGACTTGTTGTCGGCGGAGCGGTTCAGCAGCAGGTTCGTCTGCGTCTCGGCCTCCCGGCGGCGGGTGCGCGCCCGGCTCTGCTCGCCGGGGGAGAGGGTGTGGTCGACGACCCTCTTGTTCTGCTCGTACTGGTCGATGACGGCCGCCCGGAACAGCTGGCGCCACCGCTCGAAGGAGGCGTTGAACTCGTCCGGGGCCCGCTCGATCCGGTCCTCGATCCACTCGTCGTACCACCAGGTGGTCGATTCGAAGTCCGCGATCAGCGGGGCGAGGACCGTGCGGGCGGCGGCGGCCGCACGCCGGCGGGCGTCCTCGTCCAGGGACAGGTCGCGGATGTCGGGCAGGAGCGGCAGCGGCATGTGCGGGTCGGGGCGGTCGCCGCCGTCGGGGTCGTAGGCGACGTCGACGACGTCCGGGATCGCGGTGCCGAGCTTCATGCCGGTCTCCGCCAGCCAGATGCCCTGCAGGTGGGAGCGGACCAGGTCCTCGTTGGCGAGGTCCAGGCGCGGCGGGGCCACCTGCCCCGACACCATGTCCTGGGAGCGGCGGAAGTAGTACTGGTCGTGGCTGTTGCCGGTCGCGCAGTACGTGGTCACCAGTGCGGGCTGACCCGAGCGGCCAGCCCGGCCGGAGCGCTGCGCGTAGTTCGCCGGGGTCGGCGGCACGTTGCGCATCATCACGGCGTTGAGCGAGGAGATGTCCACGCCCAGCTCCATCGTCGGCGAGCAGTACAGCAAGGGCAGTTCGGCGTCGCGGAACTGCCGCTCGCGCTTCAGCCGGTCCTCCGGCGTGACCTGCGCGGTGTGCTCCCGCGCGTACAGTCCGGCCAGTTCGGCGGCAGCGGTGCGGTACAGGTCGCGGAAGAACGGGTTGACGCGCGGTCCCTCGCCGCTGCTGTAGGTGCGCGCCAGCGGGTCGACCGCACCGCGCTCGCCGTTGCCGGCCCGCCAGACCAGGGCGGCGGCCGACACCCGGTAGCCGGTGCGCTTCTCCGCCGCGCGGCGGCGGAAGGCCGGACCGGAGCGCTCGGGGGTCGCCTCCACCTCGCGCACCAGGTCCGCGCCCTTCGCCACGGTCAGCAGGTCCTCGATGACGGTCTGGACGTCGTCCAGGGGCAGGTCGCGCAGTTCGGGCATGTTCCGCCGCAGGTACTTGCCGAACTTGCCGCGCGCCGACAGGAACAGCGCGGAGCGCTCCATGCCCGGCCGTGAGCCGTACGGGTAGGCGGTCCCGACGGCCGGCTGGTCGGAGTCGCCCAGCACCCACGGCCCGGTGAGGCGCTCCTCGCTCGCCCGCTGGAGGGTGTCGAAGTCGTCGCGGAAGTACTGCACGTCGATGGCGAGGGCCCGCCGCATGAAGTCGAGCAACGTACGGGTGATCTCCTCGCGCAGCGCCGGGTCCGCGTCACGCAGCACGGCGTGCGCCGACTGCCAGCGGTCCTGCCGGGCGGCGATCCAGCCCAGGTCCTCGTAGTCGATCCGCAGCAGTCCCGTCTGCTCCAGGTTCGGCATCGTGATGCGCCAGCCGCGCTCCAGGTCGCGGTAGAGGCGGTACCCGACCACGTCCCGGAAGGTCTTCGCTGCCCGCCGCTCCATGGACGGAGGCAGGTCCGCGCCGGCCGCGTATTCGCGGGGCGCGAGGCCCATCACCTCCGTGACGGCCTCGGCGAGATCGTCGTGGCGCAGCCCCTCCTCGCCCGCCCGCACCGCCGCCTGGTACAGGGCACCGCGCAACTGCGTCACCTGGGCGAAGTCGTTGAAGTGCCCCGCCTGAAGCGAGGCGTCCTGCCGGTTGTCGACGAAGGTGAGGAGCTTGCGCGCCTCCTTGCCGAGGCTCTCCTCGGGCACCGCCCGCAGGGACTTCACGATCGACGCGGAGATCAGCGAGGTCGCCGAGGAACGCCCCTCCTGGTCCAGAGTGGCCAGCTTGGCGAAGTCCCGGCCGCGAGTCTGCTCGTAGGAGACCTGACAGTGCACGCAGAACAGGAACGGCGCCGGGACGAACGCCGCCACCAGCCCCTCACCCGACTCGTTGCCGTGGGCGTCCACGACGACACGCTTGGGCAGCCGGGGCCGGTAGGACTTCTTGACGACCATCACGCCCTGCGCGTCCGGCTCCAGCCATGACTCCGGCAACCGCCGGTCGTCCACGGCCTTCTGCGGATCGGCCGGCCACTCGTAGTCCTCGCCGGGCATGCCCAGGTACAGGTAGCCCTCGCCCTCGCGGCCCCCGGAGGCGGAGGTGTCCCGGCGCGGCTCGTACCGGAACGTGCCGCTCTCCTCCGTCCGCCACACGGTCAGGTACTCCTGGCCGCACTCGCGGCAGAACGCCAGCGGGAACAGCGGCTTGCCGTCGCTGTCCGGCTGTTCCAGCTGGTAGGTGCGCGTCAGCGGCCGGGTGAGCGGATCCTCCAGCGTCGTGTAGACGGTGTCGCCCTTGGAGAGGAACTGGTGCAGCCGGAACGCGAACAGCGGCCGCTCCGTCACCGGGTGCTTCGCCTGCGCACCCGCCTCCAGGGTCGTCCGGATCGCCTCGCGCACGCTCTCCTCGGGCACCCCGGACTGTGCGGCCAGCTCGGACGCCGCCTCCTCGACGGTGTCTGGGGCACAGCGCCTCAGCCGCTCCGTACCCTCCTCGCGCTCCAGACCGAACCGGGACTCCACCCAGCGGGCCAGCGGGTCCTTCGTCAGCGCCTCGTACGAGCGGGGCGCCGCCGGCACCCGAAGCCGCTCGGCGGGCACGGCGTCGGGGGCGGCCTCGGTCGCCCTGACCAGGGTCTCGCCGATGACCCGCTTCGGCAGCACCGTCGTACCGAACAGCCGCCCGGCGACCTTGGCCACCTCGCGCCGCTGGTCTTCCCAGGAGCCCTCGGTGGACATGGTCGCCGAGGTGCCGATGCACTGCAGGGTCGCGGAGGCCCGGCACGCCTCACGGACCCGGCGGATGAGGAACGCCACGTCCGCGCCCTGCCGGCCCCGGTAGGTGTGCAGCTCGTCGAAGACGAGGAACTTCAGCCCCTCGGCCATGCGGATCAGGCTGGACCGGTCGTCCGGCCGGGTCAGCATCAGCTCCAGCATCACGTAGTTGGTCAGCAGGATGTCAGGAGGGCTCTTGCGTAGCTCGCGGCGCTCTTCGGTGGACTCCTGACCGGTGTAGCGGGCGAAGGTGACCGGCTCGCGGCCCTTCCCGAAACCGTGGCGCAGGTACTTCTCCAGTTCCCCCAGCTGCGAGTTGGCCAGCGCGTTCATCGGATAGACGACGATCGCGCGTACCCGGCCCCCGGCGTCGGATCCCGCCGCCTGACGCTCCTTCAGTACACGGTCCACGATCGGGACGATGTACGACAGCGACTTGCCCGAACCGGTGCCCGTGGTGAGCACATAGGAGTCGCCCGCCTGCGCGGCCTCGACCGCCTGCCGCTGGTGGAGGTGGAACGTCAGCGGCCGACCGTCCGGGCGGAGTGAGGTCTCCTTCTTGCCGGCCTGGAAGATCTCCGCGCACCTGGGGTGCAGCACCCCGTCCCGCACGAGGTCGGTGACCTGGCCGCCGTCGGCGAAGAAGGGGTTCAGGGACAGCCACGGGTCGGGCCATTGCGACTTCGCTGCCAGGTTGTCCGCGACGAAGCCGTCGATCCGGGCATCCCGGATCACCGTAGCGCTCTTGGTGAAGTTCTCGTACTCGCTGATCAGGTCCCCGTGAATGCCGAAGACGTCCATCGCCTCGGGCAGGCGCGGCTCCCTGCGTGGCACGGGTGCGGGCGTGGCTGGGGCGGGCTCGGGGAGCAGGGCGCGCAGCCGCGCCACCGGGTCCATCGCCTGCCAGTGCGGGGCGAGCAGAGCCGCGGTGTCGTCCGGCGCGAACGCGAGCGGGATCAGCGCCTCACGGACCAGAGCGGCGTTCTCGGGCCGCAGTTCGGCGTCCTTCTCCAGGAGCCGGTCCACGAGCCGTACCAGTTCGGCGGGCAGGTCCGGGCGCACAAGGGTGAGCCGGGGCGGACGCTCGTGCTGGTGCTGTTCGGAGAGTTCATAGGGGGTTCTGGCGGAGAACGGCGGCCGTCCTATCAGCAGTTCGTACAGGATGCAGCCGAGCGCGTAGAGGTCGGCGGACGCGGAGACCCGTTCGGCGCGGAACTGCTCGGGCGCCATGTAGCGGGCCGTACCGACGCTGACACCCGTGCTCGTCAGACGTGTCTGGTCCGGGTCGTCGACGACCGAACCCATCCCGAAGTCGAGGACCTTGACGGTGCCGTCGCGGGTCAGCATCGCGTTGGCCGGCTTCAGATCGCGGTGGACGACCCCGGCGGTGTGCGCGGCGGTGAGACCGGCGGCGATCTGCGCCCCGAGGGCCGCGACCCAGGAGACCGGGAGCTGGGGCTCCTCGTCGATGAGGTCCGCGAGCGGATGACCGTCCAGCAACTCCATGGCCAGGTAGGGCAGTCCGCTGCCGCCCGGCGTCCCGTCCACACCGCCGTCGATGAGCAGGGTGAGGTTCGGGTGGCCCTGGGAGAGCATGCGCATGATTCGCACTTCGCGGCGGAAACGGTCGATCTCTTTGCCGGATCCCGAGGCGTCCACCGCGATTCCGGTCCGGCCGCGCAACACGGTCTTGACGGCGACCTGCTGGTGCGGGGAATCCGGGGCGGCCTGAAGGTCTTCAGCGCGGTGCACCTCGCCCATGTTCCCGCGTCCCAGGATCCCCGTGATCCGGAAGCGTCCGTCGACCGTCTCCAGGCCCACTGGCCTTCCCCCGCTTCACCCGTCGAATACAAGGTGGGTACATCCCGTAGTGAGCCTAGTACCTTCACCCGTTGAGAAGGATGAGGTACGCGTGTTGACGGTGTCAACGGATCGCTGCTTGTGTTTGAGTGATTAGCGCGCTGGGCCCCCAGGCCATCGGACGGTCGCGCTTGGGTGGCGTGAGCGCTGATTGAGCTGATTTGGCCCCACTGTGAAGACTTGGGTTCTAGAGGTGGTTGCAACACCTGACCCTCGGGGTTGTTGCGATGACCAAGCTGCGTCGGAAGCCGAAGAAGCCCGGACCCGCGCCGTTGGTGGACAAGCGTGATCAATACCTTCGCCTCATGGTGCAGGGGATGAGCAACTCGGCCCCGTGCCGAGAGGTGGGAATCAACCGCAAAACCGGGAACCGCTGGAGGTACGGAAGGAAGGTCGTCGACCGGGCCGGCAACGCGCGCGTCTACCTGCCGATCACCGAGGTACGGGAGTCCGACGCGCTCTCCGAGCGGTTCTTGTCGGAGAACGAGCGGATCGTCATCTCCGACCTGCTCCGCACCGGGTACTCCCTGCGCAGCATTGCCCGGGAACTCGCCCGGGCCCCAGCCACTATTAGCCGGGAGGTGCGCCGTAACCGCGACCCGCGCACCGGCAAATACCACCCCTTCCAGGCCCAGCGTCGGGCGTCCGTACGCCGCGCCCGTTCCAAAGAGAGGAAGATACGGCGCGATCCGGAGCTGAAGGAGTTCATCCAGCAGCGCCTGGATCGGCGTTGGAGCCCGGAGCAGATCTGCCAGGCCCTGCGCACCGCCTTCCCGGACGAACTCGACCGTCACCTGGCGCACGACCCACGTCCGCGTCGGCATGGTCGGCAACCCGACATCCCCCTCTGCACACCCCAACGCTCGCCCCGAACAGAAAAGAGGTGAAGGGGACGGCGGGCGAACGGTTGGGCGCGTGCCGCCGGGGGATCGGGGCGGGTGCCTCTCGTGTTGCGCGTCGGCGGTCGCCTCCGCGCTCGTGCGCCGCAAGAAGCTGCGCGGACGGGGAACGGGTTGGCAGGTAACAGCCGAACGAGGCTGATTTCGCCGACATTCGCCGGAGTGTCAGTGGCGGTCCGTACGCTCGATGGTATGGAGGGGGACGAATTGCACGGGTCGCCGAGCGATGAAGAAACCGGTCGGGACAGTCGAGACAGTGGCAGCGACGCCTGGCAGCGGCTGAGTGCGTACGCCTATCTGAGCGCACCCGAGCGGCTGGAGTACGTCGCGGTGATGCGGGTGTTCTGCGGCACGTTGCTCGCGGATCTCGCCGCACCGGATGTGTTGGCCAAGCTGGCGCAGACCGGCGGGCCGGGGGCGGTGCTGGAAGCGGAGACACTGACTGCCAGGCTGGAACAGCTCGTGCGGTGGGGCAATCTGCTGCGCAGTACACACGCCGTCACGGCCACCAGCATTGCCGAGTACCAGCGCTCCCGTTCGCGCTATCAGCTCTCCAAGCTGGGCGAGCGGGTGCAACGTGACGCGGACGAGGTGCTTGCCGATGCGGATGCCGCGCGCGAGGTCAGCAGTGAACTGCTCACGCTCGTCGACCGAGGGCTGGGTGACATCGCCGCAATGGTCGCCGCACCAGGCGGTGCGGACCCGCGGCAGGCACTGGAGAAGATCAGCACGCTCTTCGTGCAGTTCGCCGAGTTCGCCGAGTCCGTGAGGGACTTCTACGCTTACCTGGGCCAGGTGCTCGCCCGCTACGACCTCGACGGAGCCGAATACCAGGGATTCAAAGAACTCCTGCTCGATTACGTGCAGGCGATCACCGAGGACGTGTCCTTCCGCGCGCCCCGTATCGCCGCGCATCTGCAGAAGATCTGGCCCCACTTGCCTGCCCTGCTGAGCAGTATCGACGCACACGCGGCGGGTCTCGGAGCCCTCTCCGAGGCGCTGCCAGAGACGCGGGTACAGCGCAGCCGGGGGCGGCAACTCGCCGACTGGGAGGGGCTGCGTGACTGGTTCGCCGACACCGACGGGCACGGCAGCCAGGTGGACCAGCTGCGGGACGCCACCCTGCGCGCCCTTCAGTCACTGCTCGCCAACGCCAAGCGGATGCTGCGTTCGGCGTCCGGGGAGATGTCCCGGCGCAAGGACCTGCTCAGGCTCGCCGCCTGGTTCGACACCGCGCAGCCCGATGAGGCCCACGACATCGCGGTCGCAGCCTTCGGGCTGTACGGAGCACGGCATCTGGGGGTGGCGCCCGATCCCGACGCGTCCGTGCCGGCATACGTGAGCTGGTGGACCGGGCCGGTCGTGGACGTGCCCGTGGCACTGCGGGAGCGCGGGAGCCGGGCCCCGCGCGGACGGGCCGCGATGGTCGAGGACCACAGCGAGCAGAAACGCCATCTCATGGAACAAGCGCGCGAACAGGCCGCCGCTCGACAGGCGGCGGCCGCCGAACTGCGCAGCGCGTCAGGCCGGTTCGACCAGGTGAAGTTGGGGTCCGCGGCGCTGCGGCTGCTGTTGGAACTCCTCGCCGCCGCCCTCGGCAACAGCCAACTACGCAAGGACGAGGGTGACTTCCGGCTCGACGGCGCGCAGGCGGGCGATGCGGATCTGGGCATCAGGCTGATGGCGTGGCGTACCCCGGGTCGGCACACACTCCTGCGATCCGTCGACGGCGAGTTGCTGGTGGACGATCTCACCCTGGCGGTCGAGAGCGCCTCTGCACCAGCCACCGCCGAGGAGGTGAGCGCCTGATGGCGTTGCCCTCCGCCCATGACGTGGCACTCGCCGCCGAACGCCGTGCCGCTGCACGTCTGTTGCTGGCCCACCCGCTGGTCACGAGCAGCGGGCCACACAGCGACACCTTCCCGCTGATCCGACGCCATGCCGACTGGCTCGCCCAGCGTTTCCAGCAGGTGTTCGGCTACCGGCTCCTCGTCGAGGCGTCGTACGCCCGTCTGTTCAAGGCGGGCCTCGGACCCGGCTCCGGCCACCGTCTGGAGCGGCCGTCCACCGGAACGCCGTTCACGCCACGGACGTACGCCTACCTGACCCTCGCCCTCTCGGTCCTGGTCACCGCACCGGAGCAGCTGCTGCTCTCCCAGCTCGTCGCCGACCTCAGGGCCGCCGCCGTGGACGCCGGGATCGAGGTCGGCGACATCGGTCGGCAGGCGGAGCGGCGTACGCTCGCCGCCGCGCTGCGCCAACTCGTCGACTGGGGCGCGCTGGTGGAGACCGAGGGCCAGGTCGTGGCCGTCGCCGAGGAGCGGGGCGGCGAGGCGCTGCTGACCGTGGACCGCGAGATCGCCCGCGCGATCGTCGCCGGACCGCTGACACAGAGCCGCGACGGAGCGGATCTCGTACGCCGGGCCGCAGACCCCGGCTTCGGGGGTCCGCGTACGTACGTCCGCAGACGTCTCGTCGAGACACCTGCCGTCCACCTCGACGACCTCACCGGCGCAGAGCGCGAATGGCTGCGGACCCGGCAGCGGCGTGAGTCCCAGGCTTTCTCCGAACTGCTGGGCCTGGAAGCCGAGATCCGCGCCGAGGGCATCGCCCTCGTCGACCCGGACGGCGATCTGACCGACCTGCACCTCCCTGGCACCGGCACTGTCGCCCAGGCGGCGCTGCTGCTCGTGGGACGGCTCGTCGACCGGCTGCGCCCCGAGGACCCCGGCCACCCGGCGGTGGGCGGGCGGCTGGTCATCGGCGTACCCGTCCCGGACACACTGCTGCCCCAACTGCTCGATGAACTCGTCGAGGAGTACGGCGGGCGCAGCAACTGGCAGCGTGGCCTGGTGGAGGACCGGGACGCGTTGCTCGCGGCCGTTCTCGACCTGCTGGTCCGCATGCGCCTGATGGCGCCCGCCGGACCGGTGCGTGCCGACGGCCACGATCTGCCCGAGGGATATGAGGACGCGGCGCTGGACGGCCGGTACGTCACGGACGTCTCGGGTGCGCGTGGCCGGCACGGTACGGGTGGCTGGGTGCTGCTCGCCGCGGCCGCCCGGTTCGCCACCACCGTGGCCGTCGCCTCCCGTACCGAACCGTCCTCTGCGCACGACACCTCCCAGCAGCCCCAGGAGCCGACCCGGTGAACCGCTCCCCTTCGCCGTACCGTTACCACCTGCACCGCGCCGGCATTCGCAACGTCTGGCAGTACGACGAGCAGGAGTTCTCCTTCGGCGACGGTCGCCTGCTGCTGCGCGGCAAGAACGGCGCGGGCAAGTCCAAGGCACTGGAAATGCTGCTGCCCTACCTCCTCGACGGGGACGCCCGAGCGCTGGACGCCACCGGCACCGGCAGGACCACGCTCCTGTGGCTGATGCTCGACGGCTTCGAGCAGACCAACCGGCTGGGCTATCTGTGGGTGGAGTTCGCGCGCACGGACGAGGAAGGCAGCGAACAGCACCTCACCCTCGGCGCGGCCATCCGTGCCTCCCAGTCGACCAGGACGGCCAAGCCGTTCTTCTTCGTCACCCCGCTACGGGTGGGACACGACCTGGACCTGGCCCCCGCCGGACAGCCGCTGCCCGTCGACCGGCTCAAGTCGCTCGTCGGTCCGGAGAACGTCACCGACCGTGCCGTGGAGCACCGGGCGAGGGTCGCCCGCCGCCTGTTCGGCCTCACTGATCCGGCGCGTTACCGCAACCTGCTCCACCTGCTGCACCGGCTGCGCCGCCCCACCATCGGCGACCGCATCGACTCCGGTGGCCTGGTGTCCGTCCTCGCGGAGACGTTGCCCGCGCTCGACGACGAGGTCGTGGAGAAAGTGGCCCGAGGCCTCGACGACCTGGACGCCGTAAGGACCGACCTCGGACGCCTGGAGCGGACCGACGAGGCGCTGCGGACCTTCCTGACCGGTTACCGCGGCTATCTCCACGGCGCTTTGCGCCGCCGGGCCGAAGACGTGCATGACGAACTGGAACGGCTGGCGGAGCACCGCCGTTCGGCCGGCGAGGCGGTGAAGAGTGCGGCGCGGCTCCGCGCCCACGAGGAGGAACTCGCCGCCCGTCTCGACGTCCTCAAGGCGGAGGAGGAGGCGGCCGAGACGGACCTGGCCGCCCTGTACGCCAGCGCCGCCTATCGCAGCCTGCGGGAACTCGGCGACAAACGCGCCACGGTGACCGCTCTGCACAGTGCGGCGGCGACCGCCTTCAAAGCCCTGCGCCAGGCCCACGGCAGCCAGGAGGAGACAGGACGGCGGCTGACCGAGGAAGCCGACAGGATCGGCGCGGACCTGGTCGAACTCCGTACGGCACACGGCGAGATGCTGCGCGAGGCCGAACGCGCCGCGCTCGACCCCGCCCACCTGGGCGAGCCCGCGCAGGCCACAGCCATCCCGGTCACGGAGGCGGCGGCAGCCCAACTGACCTCCCCAGAAGGTGACTTGCACCTCGTGCGGCACAGCGAAGTGCTATCCCTCGACACGGGGGCCTGCGCCGAGGCACTGCACACCTGGGAGGCCCAACTGGCCGCCGCCGGGCCCGTGATCAGGAACCGCACCCGGGCCGTGACCGAACTGACCGCACTCATCCACACGACACACCGGGCCCAGCGAGAGGCGCAGGAGGCCGATGCCGCCCGGGAGCGGCTGGAGGAACAGGCGGACGACGCGCGCGAGCGGGCCCGGCGCCGACGGGCCGAGACGGCACGCGAAGGGGTGGCGTACGCGGACGCCGTACGAACCTGGACCGAGCGGCTGCACAGCCTCACCGGCGTGCCCTTTGACGCCGTAGACGCCCTGACCGCCCACGACCCGGCGGAGGGCCCGTTGCCCGCCCATGTACCGGACGAGGTGGCCGACACCGCCCGGTCGGTCGTCGATCCATGGCTGACGGAACTCGCCGAGCAGCGCGACACGCGGGCGGTGGCAATCCGCGAGCTGACCGCCGAACGTGACCGGCTGAGGAAGCAGCGCGACGATTGGGAGGCCCGCACCGACCCCGAGCCCACGCCTCCGCCCCACCGCTCGGCACCACGCGCACCCGGCACCGGCGCACCCCTGTACCGGCTGGTGGACTTCGCCGACGGTCTGGAGCCGACGGACCGGGCGAACCTGGAGGCGGCCCTCGAAGCGAGCGGACTGCTCGACGCCTGGGTGTGCGCCGACGGCACCGTCCTGGACCCGGCCACCCGGGACATCCTCCTCGCTCCCGGCGCTCCACCCGCCGGACCCACGCTCGCCGAAGTGCTGCATCCGGTCGTGGCGCCGGACAGCGGGGTGACGGCAGGACAGGTCGAGCGCGTGCTCCGCGCGGTGGCGCTGGTCACGGACGCGACCACGGCTGCGACTGCGGAATCCGCGCTCGGCACGGACGGCTTCTGGAAGCTCGGCGTCGCCCGGGGCCGTCACACCAAGCAGACCGCCGAGTACGTCGGTGCGGAGGTACGCGCCGAGACCCGCCGCCGGGCACTCGCCGAAATAGACCGCCAACTCACTGCTAAAGAGCAGGAGTTGGACGATCAGCAACGGCGTCTGCAAAACCTCACGGCACACCGCACGCAGGTGGCCGACACCATGAGCCACCCTCCCACGGGACGCACGCTGACCGACGCATGGGCACGCACCACCGAGGCCGCGCGCGCTGCACAGGTCCTGGCCGGCAAGGCGTCCACGGCCGCCCGCGAGGCCGAGCAGGCACGTGCCCGCGCGGTCGCCGCCCGGCGGGAGGCCGAGGCGACCGCGGGAGCACACGACCTGCCCGTCGACCCGACGGCTCTCGACTCTGTACGCCTGTGTCTGGACCGTCTCGGCACCGGCACGGAACGGCTGCGCGGGCGACTGCGCGCGGTGGCCTCCTCCGCCGACGCCCACCGCCAGGGTCGCGAAGGCTATGAGCGCGCCCTGACGTCCACCCAGGAGGCGGAGTCCGACTATGCCGGACCGCTCGCCCGCCTGGAGGCCGCCCGTCGCACGGTCCGGGGCCTGGAGGAGGCACTGGACGCGCCGGAGCAAGAGATCCTCGCCCGCGAGGACGCGGCGAAGCGGCGGCTGGACGCGGTGGGACGTCAACTTCCCGGAGCAGAGCGGGACGTGAACGCCGTACACGACGAACGCGTGCGCGCGGAGGAGGAAGAGCGGGTACGACGGGAGGCGCTGGCCGAGCAGGAGAACGTGGCGGTCGAAAGCGGCGGGCGACTGCGTGCGGCACTGTCACTGCCAGGCGTGACCAGAGGCGCGGGCCTCGACATGCCGGTGACCGGCACGGCCGAGGCGACCTCCGCGGCTGACTCCGACGAAGAAGTCGAGGTACACGACCGCGCCAAGGCCCTGCGCCGACTCGTGACGGCCGTACGAGAACGCCTGGACGCCGAGCGGTGCGACCTCTCCGACACCGCCCTTCTCAACCGCCACACCGACCTGCGCGACCAGCTCTCCGGTGGGTACGACGCCACGCTGGAGGAGCACGACGGCATCAAGGTCTGCCGTCTCGTCGACGACCACGGACCGCAGGACATCGCCACGGTCGGCGAGCGCATCGCCGCCCAGGCGGCCGAGGCGCGTGAACGGCTGACGGAACGCGAGCGGGAGGTCTTCCAGCGGTTCCTGACGGGCGAACTGGGCGACCACCTCTCCTCCCAGGTGCTGGCCGCGGGCGCCCTGGTGGCCGCCCTGAACGGCACCCTGTCCACGGTCCGCACGTCACACGGCCTGGGCGTCACACTCGATTGGAAGCTGGCCGACGGCGTGGAAGCCGACGTCAAGGCCGCGGTCGACCTCCTCCGCAGCCCGTCCGGCCTGCGCACCCGCGAGGAGTCCGAGCAGTTGCGCGATGTGCTCCAGCGCCGTATCGAGGACGCCCGGCGCGCCGATCCGGGCGCGGGCTACGCGGCCCATCTGCGCACCGCCCTCGACTACCGCGACTGGTTCACCTTCACGCCCTGGGTGGTCAACGACGCCGCCCCGACCAGCCGCCGCAAGCTGTCCGGCCGCACCGGCCTGAGCCAGGGCGAGCAGCGCGTGCTGTCCTACCTGGTCCTGTTCGCCGCCGCGGCTGCCCACTTCACGAGTCTCGCCGACACGGCCCCGCACGCACCCAGGCTGATCCTGCTCGACGACGCCTTCGCCAAGGTCGACGAACCCACCCACGCCCGCCTCGGCCGCATCCTGGTCGACCTGGACCTGGACTTCGTCCTCACCAGCGAACGCCTGATCGGCAACTGGCCCGACGTGCCGTCGCTCCACATTTACGAGTGCCTGCGCGACCCGCACGTCAGGGGAGTGGCGACCCTCCATTACACCTGGAACGGACGGCAGCGTCGGCTGGTGTCGGTATGACGGACCCCCGAGCGCGGGACGCGACTCCTCTGGACGCCGAGACGCTTGCCTTTCTGACCCGGCCCGGCCTCGCCCGCCTATGGACGGCCGCCCGAACCCGTCTGGAACGCAACGGCCTGCAGCCGAACGGCACGATCAGGCTTCAGTGTCTGACCGCACAGGAACGCGAGGACCTCTCCCTGCTCCTTGCGAAACCACTCTCCACGGCAGCCGCCTCGATCCGTCTGTCGGACCTGGACGCCCGCCTGCGCACAAGCGCGGTCGGCCGCGGCCTGGCGCAGACGCTGGCGGCACTGGGCCCGACCCTCACCGACCGCAGGGCGGCCCGGGACGCGGCGACGGCGCAACGCGCCGGACTGTGGTCCGGGGCGGAGGCGGCTCTCGTCACAACACCGCTGGCCTCCCAACCCTGGGCGTTCGGCTGGCTGGAGGAAGCACGCCGTGCCGGTACGGTCGCCCGCCAGGACCCGCACACCGCCGCCACGATCCTCGACCAGGCGATCCGAGCCCTGGCCACACTCTTTCCCGGCCCGGACGCACAGCCCACCCCTGCTGTCTGGGGCCGTGGCGAACTGGCCACCCGTACCACCGGCTCGGCCCACGGCCTGGACGACGGCACTCTGCTGTCCCGCCTGGTCCTGCGCGGCATCGCCCTCGCATGTCGCGCAGACTTCCCCGCCGACGCTCCGGGCCGCCGGGCCCTGTGGCGTCTCGCCTCGGTCACCCCCGACGAGGTGTCCAGCACGGTGCTCACCTATGGATTGCGCCCGATCGGCGCGACCTGGGGCGAGAGAACCCTGCGAGAACGTGCGGACCACTGCCTGGAGACCCATCTCACGCTGCGTGAACTGCGCGCTCTGCGAATGGAGTTGCCGTACCGCACTCGCATCCATGTCTGTGAGAATCCACGAGTCGTCGAGGCCGCCGCCGACGCCGGTTGCAGCGAACCGTTGATCTGCACCTCGGGCAGCGCGACGACAGTCGTCCTCACTCTGCTCGACGCACTGGCCGCCGCCGGATGTGCCTTCGTGTACCACGGCGATTTCGACTGGCCGGGGATCATGCTGGCCAACCGTGTCGTGGAGCGGTACGGCGCGGAGCCGTGGCGTATGGGGACCGAGGACTACGAGTACCTCGCGACCCGAGCCCAAGCCCACGGCACGCCGCAGCTCCTGCTCAGCGGACCGCGTGCGGAGGCGGTGTGGGACGCGGAACTGGCCCCGGCCATGGAGGCATTGGGAATCGCCCTGCACGAGGAGGCGGCACTCGACCTGCTCTTGGAGGATCTCGGCGGAGGTAGGGGCGGTTGTGCCTCAGAGCGGGGATGCACACGGACATGACCTCGCATCCCCAGCACGGAGGCCTGCATGAACTCGCCCGTGCTCAACGCGGTGTCGTGGCGCGCGAACTGCTCACGGCGATGAGGGTTCTGCTGATGGCTGCGGCTCTGTTCTACGGCACCCCCCCGGAGCCCCGTCGCCCCGGCATGACTACCGGAGGACCGGCGTCCGCGAGTAGGTCGTCGGCCTCGCTGACCACGGCATTGTTCCAGCAGCTTCAGCCGAATCACGAACGATGACCGAGCGCGGTGCGCTCGCCGAGGATGAGCACAGCCAGAAAATGAGTGTGCGGTTGCGTGGTCTCGACCGATGATGGGGGGTGTGGCCGAACATCTGACGATCAGCACCTTGACTTTGCAGCACAGGATTCCGGACGACTGGGCGGCGGATCCCTGGGCCGAAGTGCATCCTCTGATCGACGGCGTGGACGTCCTGAAGGAAGTCCATCCGGAAGGCCTCGGGCTCAGCTGCCGACACTGGAGGGGGCCGGCCGAGAGCTGGCCGCTGGCGGTCACGGAGGAACCCCGCAGGATCATGATCACCGAGCCGGTCTGCACGGCGGGCTGCTGCGGCGCCTTGTACGTCACGATACGCCGCGAGGGCGATCAGGTGATCTGGGACGCCTGGGAAAACACCAGCAACATCACAGCGGTGCCGGCGGACTTCCGCTTCGACAGAGCGCAGTACGAGGCTGAGCTCGCGCGGGCCGCTGCGGACCGTAGCTGGGAAGAGCCAGTGGACACCGTTGCCCGGCTCCTCGAGCAGACGCTTGCGGACAGCGGCTGGTTCGAACGGTGGGGCTGCGTTCTTACGGATTGCTGGCCGCGACGTGAGGAGCCCGGTCTCCCCGAGGAGTTCACCAGCCCCCAGGGTGTTGATGTCGACTTCCACCAGGTCCGGGGGCCAGGCGAGCGTACGGATCTCTACCGGTACGAGTTGTTCGTCACCCCCGATCACCCCGTGGAGGAGCAGGTACGGCGGCTGACGGACCGCATTCTGGCGGACGATCCGCGGAAGACCGCTGAGATGCAACGCTGAGGACCAGCTACCGGCGACACGGTCGCGACGGGCAGCCTACGGTGGGGATACATAGGATAAGTGCAGTGTTCAATCCCGACGCCTTCGGTCCGGAGGAGGTTTCGTGATGACGCACGATGGCGGGCTGAGGCTGCACATGCAACGTGTCCTCCGCGCACCGCGTCCGGTCGTATTCCGAGCGTTGACCGAACCGCAGGAATTGGCCAAGTGGTGGGGCCCCGACGGGTTCACCACCCCGGATGTGGAAAGCGACCTTCGGCCAGGAGGTGGTTACCGGATCGCGATGCAGCCTCCGGAAGGCGATCGGTTCTACCTGGTGGGGGAATTCCTTGTGGTCGACCCTCCGGAACGACTGTCCTACACCTTCCGGTGGGAGGCTCCCGATCCCGAGGATCGGGAGACGGTGGTGACGCTGTCCCTTCGCGACATCGGCGGTACATCGGCCGAACTGGTCTTCACCCAGGGCGACTTCGCCACTGAGCGGCGCCGAGATCTTCACGAGGAAGGCTGGACTCAGGGCCTCAACAAGCTGGAGGAGCTGATGTCGTCGGTTGCGTCGACCTGAGATCTTAGCCGGTGGGAGGGGCCCTGCGCAGACCGTATCTGCCCTTCACACCGCCCCTGACCAGCGAGATTGCGATCTACGGAGTATTAGGCGGCGGAAAGTCCCTCGGAAGTCCATCAGGCAGGGCTGAAAGTCCCTGAAAAGTCGCTGGCGCAGCGGCACGGGGGACGCCTTACCTGGGCCAGATCATAGTTCCGTCGATCTTGGTGTGGGTCTCTGCGATCGTGGCGTGAGGTGGGAAGCGGCGTCCGTCGCACTATGGGCCCGAAGGCAACCCGAAAAGGTCAGTAGCAATGAAGACAGTTCGGTAGCAGTGAATTGGCAAATCCGCAGCTTCCTCAGCAACGACCACGAGCAGTAGCGGTCGGGTGTAGGGCACTTCTGTCGGTCTGCGGGTCACCGGTTCGACGCGATGGTTCGGCGGTGGCTGCGAGCAGGGCGGCGTCGTCGTCGACCCGGTCGGGGGTGTTCAGCAGTTCCAGGGCCCGCTCGGTGATCCGCTGGGGGTCGCAGCGGGCGGCGGCGGGCAGCGCGTCGCAGGTCCGGCGCAGGGCCGCCAGGCCGTCGTCCAGGGACAGTGCCCGGTTCTCCACCAGGCCGTCGGTGTACAGCAGCAGGCCGGTGCCGGGCGGGAACGCCACCTCGCGGTCGACCGGGGTGCTGCCCAGACCCAGCGGCAGCGCCGGGGGCAGCTCCAGATAGGCGGTGTGGGCGGCTACCAGCAGGGGCGGCAGGTGCCCGCTGGCGGCGTAGCGCAGGCGGTGGCGGTGGGGGTCGTAGACCGCGTAGAGGCAGGTGGCGAAGCGGTCGGTGGCGAGCGACTGCACATAGGCGTCCAGCCTGGTCAGCACCTGGGCCGGGCCGGCGCCCTCCAGGGCGAGGCTGTGCAGGGCGGAGCGGAGTTGGCCCATCAGAGTGGCGGCTTCCACGTCATGGCCCATGACGTCGCCGATGGCCAGCCCCACGGCGCCGTCGGGCAGGGCGAGAACGTCGTACCAGTCTCCGCCGACCTCGGCGCCGCGGTTGCTGGCCCGATAGTGGGTGGCCAGGCGCACTCCGGGCACCTGGGGCAGGCGGTGGGGCAGCAGGGCGCGCTGCAGGGTCAGGGCGAGGCGGCGCTCGTTGTGGTACCGGGTGGCGTTGTCGTAGGCCAGGGCCAGGCGGTGGGCGAGGTTCTCCAGATACTTGTGTTCGACCGCGGAATAGCCGCCGGTGCGCCGGACCAGTACCAGGGCCCCCAGTGTCTGGTCGTGGGCGCGCAGCGGCAGGGCCAGCACGGCGGCGGGTGCCGGGTGCGGGCCGACTGGGGCTGGGGCGGTGCCGTTGATCGCGCGGGTGGCGGCGGTGGCCAGGGCCTCGTGGGAAAGAAGGGGGGTACCGGCGATGTATGGCGCGGGCGACTGCGCCGGGGCGGGTGCCACAGGGGTGAGGTGGATGCTGATCTGGTCGGCGAAGTCGGGCAGCAGGATCTGACCGGCAGTCTGCAGTATCTGGTCCGGGTCGAGGGTGGCAGCCAGCCGCAGGCCCGCGTCGGCCAGGGAAGCCAGCACGGCCAGCTGGTTGCGGGTCTCGGTCAGGGCCTGTTCGCGCAGCCGGGACAGTTCCAACCCGGTGCGGACACGCGCCAGCAGCTGGCGCGCGGAGAAGGGTTTGGCCAGGTAGTCGTCGGCGCCGGCGTGCCGCCCCTGCACGGATTCCTCCTCGCCGGCGCGGGCGGTGAGCAAGACGATGGGCAGCCGGGCGGTGCGCGGGTCGGCGCGCAGCGCCCGGACCAGCTCGAAGCCGTCCATGCGGGGCATCATTACGTCGCTGAGCACCAGCTCCACCGGCTGCGCCAGGGCCATCTCCAGGGCGGCCCGGCCGTCGGCGGCGAGCAGCACGTCGTAGTCGGGCTGAAGGAGCTGGGTGAGGTAGGCGCGCATGTCGGCGTTGTCGTCGACGACCAGCAGGCGGGCCCGGTGGGGGCGGTCGGATTCGTGCGGGCTGGGGCCGTGGAGGGCATCGTGGGTCGCGGGGGCTTGCGGGGTGCGTGCCGCGGAGGTGGCCGCGGTGGGGACGGGGTCGGCCGCCAGCCAGCCCAGCGCCTCGTCCACGTAGGCCGCGGTGCGGTCGGGCCGGCTGCCTCCGCCTTCCCCGGGGATCTCCCCGGGGGATCCGGCGCCGGCCTCGGGCGGGGCGGGGCGGGGCCGCTGGGCGGTGGCGAAAGGGAGATCCACGATGAGGGTGGTGCCCTGGCCGAGGCGGCTGTCCACGCCGACGGTGCCGCCGTGCGCTTCCACCAGATCCTTGACCAGCACCAGGCCGAGGCCGCTGCCCTCGTGGGAGCGGGAGCGGGCGCCGCGGACCCTGTGGAAGCGCTCGAACAGGCGCGGCAGCTCGTCCGCGGGGATACCGGCGCCGGTGTCGGTCACGGTCAGCCTGGCCCGGTCGCCGGCTGCGGCCACCTGCACCTGGGCGCCGCCGGTGAAGGTGAACTTCAGGGCGTTGCTGAGCAGGTTGAGGATGATCTTCTCCCACATCTCCCGGTCCAGGGGCACCGGCCTGGGCAGCGGCGGGCAGTCCACCTCCAGCGTCAGCCCTGCCGCCTCGAAGGCGGACCGGAACACCCCGGCCAGCTCGGCCGTGGCACCGGCGAGGTCGACCGGCTCGAGGGCGGGGCGCGTCTGCCCGGCCTCGGCACGGGCGACGTCCAGGAGGGTGTTGACCTGCTTCAGCAGGCGCAGGGCGCCGCGCTCGGCCAGCTCCAGCTGTTCGCGCCGCTCGGGCCGGTCCTCGTCGGCCAGGGCCTGCTGGAGCGGGCCCAGGAGCAGGGTGAGCGGGGTGCGGAACTCGTGGCTGACGTTGGCGAAGAAGGTGGTCTTGGCCCGGTCGAGCTCGGCCAGCGCCTCCGCCCGCCTGCGCTGCTCTTCGTGCGCGAGCGCGGCCGACAGCGCCCCGGCCACAGCTGAGGCGAGCACCTCCAGGAAGTCGTAGTAGGCCCCGGCCGGGGGGAAGCAGGGGTTGACGCCCACCACCAGCACGCCCTCCACCCGGCCCGCGCAGTGCAGCGGAAGGGCCAGCGCCTGCTCGACCGGGAGCCGGGAGGCCGCGGCGTGCCGCCCGGCCATGCTGCCGCCGGTGAACGCGGCGGCCGGCAGCGTGGCCGGGGCACCGTCGGCGACCACCTGCGCCAGCCGGGCCGCCGCCTCCGGCCCGTCGGCCGCATTCAGCGAGACGGTCTCGGGCGCCGACCGGAGCCCGGTGGAGGCCGCCGGCCGCTGCATCCCTGGCTCGGAAGCCAGGTACAGGCCCAGAAACGGGATCTCGTCGGGGTAGGCGCCCGCCACCTCGGCGACCACGCGGGCGACCTCGCCCGGAGTGGGCAGTCCGGCCGTGCGCGTGCCGGTCTCGCTCAGCAGGCGCAGCCGGCGCTCGCCCAGTACCCGGCCGGTGGTCTCGGTGAGGATCTGCAGGACGCCGCCGGAGGTGCCGTCATCCAGCAGCACGGGCTGGAAGGCGGAGTCGAAGTAGCACTGCTCCAAAAAGCCGTGGCGCTCCATGATGAGCAGCTCATCCGGGACCAGCAGGGGCTTGCGGGTGTCGGTCACATAGTGGAAGTGGGAGCTCACGGGGTGGGCCCAGACCTCGGGGAACACCTCCTTATAGGGCCTGCCGAGCGCCCAGGGGTGTTTGGCGCCGACAATGGGTGTGGAGCCCGAGTTGTACAGCGTGGCGAATTCAGCCCCCCAGTACAGAGCCATCCCATGCTCAGAGGTGAGCATGAGGCGCAGGCTGTCCACCAGGGGCCCCGGCCAGGAGACGGGGGGCCCGAGCGGCGTCGCCGCCCAGTCGATCCCTGACAGCAGTTCGCCGAACGCGCCGCCCTCGGCGAACACCCGGGCCGCCGCGGTGCGCGGGTCATCGCGCCGGGTCATCGAGAAATCTTCCTCCTGGCGCCTGTGTGACCCGCCCGCGCCTCCCAAGGCTGCCGACGGCCACTCGCTGCGGACCTCCCAGGCAGATCGGACGCCGGATCCGACAGTTCTGACGACACTTCTACCTGAATTTCCCGTTTAAAGCAATCAAAAGCCCATTTGCTCAGCAGTGTACGCCCGTAACCGCACGCCGACGGCGGTGATCGTCGACCAGCGGTCCCTGCGGCCGGCCGACACGGTCGGCGACGACGGGCAAGGCCGGGACCGCGCGACGAGGTGGTCGATGATCCGGCCTGCGGTCGATTTGCTCGAGTGAAGCTACTCGGGATTCGACCCGACTTCGCCATCGGCTGCGGCGGCAGGGCCCCTCCCTGCCGGACGCCAAAGGTGTTCGATTTGCGTTGAGTTCACCACGATCAGGTGAATCCATCCGGTTTGAGGAAACCGTTCGGAGCCTGTGCAAGTCACACACCTTGCACTGCACGACATATGCCCCAGGGGGGACCATGAGCCAGCAGCAGTACCCGCCGCAGCAGCCCGAATCGGGCGGCCCCCAACAGCCCTTCGGGCAGGCGCCGTTCGCGCCGCCGCCACCGAAGAAGCCCGGCGCGGGGAAGGTCATCGGCCTGGGCTGTCTCGGTCTCGTTGGTCTCTTCGTTCTGATCGCCCTCATCGGTGCTGTCGTGGGCGGCGGCTCCGGCTCGAACGACTCCAAGAGTGCCGGAGGCACCAAGGCCAGCGGCTCTATGCCGAAGAGTGACAAGGCGGCCGACGGCTCCGGGAGCAGTGACAAGAAGGTCGACAGCGAGCCGAAGGCCGACAGTAAGGTCGTCGTCTTCAAGGTGTGGGGTACCGCACCCGCCGGTGCCCTCGGGCCACTCAACATCACCTACGGGTCCGACTCCGACAACCGCGACGGCGCTTTCAAGAACGGCAAGTTCGAGGCCACCTTGCCCCTTGACGACGACGCAATGTACTTCAACGTCACGGCGCAGCTCCAGGGGTCCGGGGACATCCACTGCTCTGTCACGGTCGGCGGGAAGGTGAAGAAGGCTCACGCGGCCGGCGATTACAACATCTGCAATGCGCAGCTCAGTGCAGGCCTGCTGGGAGGGTGGGACTGACGATGGCTGAGAGCGCTCCGCGACCTCCCGCCACTCCGCCGCCCGGCTTCCCGCTGCCTGCGCTGTCCGAGGTGCCGGTACCGCCGATCCCACCGAAGAAGCGCCGCACCAATGCGATCATCGTCGGCTCGGCCGCCGCTGTGATCGTCACGATCGTCACCACAGGCGTCGTCGTCGTTGGGGCCACAAAGGGATCCACCAACGACGACGACAAGCCGCCCACCACCGCCGCATCGAGCGTCCCGGACGCGGATGTCGTGAGCCCCGTCGCGGAGCCAACGTACGGCGAGGTCGACGCCGAAAGCTTCTCGATCGATCTGCGTACCACCGCGCGGCAGTGCTTCGGATCGGCGGGCTGCAACGTGACCGTGGAGCCGGAGCTGATCTACCTGGGCAGTAGTGGTGTCCTCGACCCGGACGCGGTGTACGAGATCACCTACGAAATCCACGGCGACGACTCCGGTCCGGTCATTGCGACTGCCGAGCTCACGGACCAGACCAGCCTGAGCTACAGACCGTCTCTGATCAGCACCACTTCGGCGAGCACAGAGCTTTCCGTTGAGATCACCAACATTCAGACTGGCTGAGGTGTCCAGCTGACGAAAGGGCCTCCGGTTTGGAACGGAGGCCCTTTCCGAGCCTTCGGAAGCTTGCGGGTCTCAGGTCAAGGTGAGCTCCAGCACCGTCACCGACAGCGGTGGCAGCGTGCTCGTGAAGGTTGCCGCCGCGCCGGTCACCGTGCGAGAGGCGGGCACGAGTGTGTCGGGGGCGGTGAGGGTGTTCGTCGCCGTCGGTGACGGTCCCGTCAGGATCGTGGCTGTGGCGTTCTTCCGGACTCCCTTCGCCAAGCCCTGCAGCTCCACCGGCACATCCACCTTCTCCGTCCCGTAGTTCACCAGCGCCAGGTACACGTGCTTCCCGGTGCGCGTCACCACCGTCGCCAACCCCGGCAGTGCTCGTGCCGTCGCCGGCAACACCATCTCGCCCAGCTTGCTCGTCAGCATCTGCTGGGCCCAATAGCTCGGGGAGACGTAGCTCGTGAGGTTGTCGTAGGCGATCAGATTCGTCGCCCAGACGTTGTTGTTCACGTTGGAGAAGAGCGGCGCGTAGCACTCCATCAGGACCTGGTCCGAGTTGCGGATCAGGCCTGCCAGCCACGCCGCGTCTCCCAGGGCCGCGTTCAGGTCGGGGGTCGGGCGGCCCTCCTGTGCCGCCCACTCGCCCACGAAGACCTTCGTCGACGCGCGGTCCCTGTTGTCGTACTTGTGGGTGGCCGCCTGGGCTGCCGACGGGGCCAGGTAGTAGTGCTCGTCGATGAGGTCGGGGGTGCGGCTCGTGACCGTCGTCGTCGCTATCAGCTTCAGGTGCGGGTACTTCGCCTTGATCGCGTCGTAGAACGCCGTGAAGCGGGCGTCGTAGGACCCCGACCTGTCGAACCAGTCCTCGTTGCCTATCTCCACGAACTCCAGGGGGAACGGCTTCGGGTGGCCGTCGGCCGCACGCCGGGCACCCCACTCACTGGTCACCGGGCCCGTCACGTACTCGATCTCGTCCAACGCGTCTTGGACGAAAGGCGCAAGCGCGTCTCCCGTGACGTGTTCGCCCTTCAGCGTGTAGCCGGCGAAGACCGCCAGGACCGGCTGGGCCTTCATGTCCTCCACCCAGTGGAGGTACTCCATGAGACCCAGCCCATCCGTCGACCAGTAACCCCACGCGTCGTCCATGTGGCCCGGGCGCTCCCAGACCGGGCCGATCGTGTTCTTCCAGTTGAAGCGGGTCGCGATCGTGTTGCCCTCCAGGAAGTTGCCGCCGGGGAAGCGCAGGAACTTCGGCTTCAGGGCGACCAGCTTCTCCATCAGGTCGATACGCAGGCCGTTGGGGCGGTTGTTGTACGTGGGCGGGAAGAGGGAGACGTGCTGGAGCCACAGCGTCTCGCCCGCTGCGGTCGGGTCGGCCGTCGTCACGGTCAGCCTTGCGTCGCCCGTTACCGGGGCGCTCGCATCTGTGCGCAGGGTCAGTTCGAAGGGGCTGTCGGGGAAGGTCGTACCGATGTGCGCGATCCTTGCGGAGGCGTACACCGTCCCTCCGTCGGCCGACTCGATGGACACCGTGAGGGGGCCGATCCCGCGCGACGCCTTCGCGAACAGGCGGGCCGTGTACGTGGTGCGCGGGCGGACCGGGATGCCCCAGAAGCCGTCGTTCGAGACGCCTGCCCGGCTCCCAGCTCCCGTACCGCTCGGCAGTACCACCTTGAGCGAGCGGTTCAGCGCCTCGTTCAACGGAGTCGCCGTGTCCAGCGTCAGCGTCGTCCCACCCACCGCCGACCAGTGCACCGGAGCCGTGTCGCTCGCCATCATCGAGCGGTTCTGCACCAGTTCGGCGTAGATGCCGCCCTCCCCGGAGTGGTTGATGTCCTCGAACATCAGGCCCGGGAGGATGGGGGAGACCGCGTGCGCGGGATTCGACACATCCACGCTCAGCAGGGGGGTCGTGGGCTCCACCGGGACCCCGGCCAGCGTCGCCACCTGGTCCGAGGTGAGGGCCGTTGGGAACAGTTGTACGTCGTCGATCTGGCCGTGGAACTGGTCGACCTGTCCGCCGCCGTAGAGGGCGCGGCCGATCGCCGTGGGCCCGGTGCCGGCCCAACCCGCCGTGTACGCCGTCTCCCCTTCCAGCACGCCGTTCACGTACAGGCGGGTGACGCCGGCCGCGGTGTCACTGACGCCCACCAGGTGGGTCCAGGTGCCGGCGATCGGGGCGGAGGCGGCTGCCGCGACGGCGGCTCCCTGGGTGGCGTCGGACGCCAGGCGGGCGAAGGCGAAGGTGCCCGTGTCGTCGCGCAGGCCCAGGTAGAAGGCGCTGACGACCTTGCCGTCGATGCTGACGGCCGTCTGGTAGCCGCCCAGTTGGGAGAGGTTGACCCACGCGGACACGGAGAACGCCTTGGAGGTGTCCACGACCGGTCCGGACGCCGTGGCGTTGCCGCCCGCCGTGAGGTTCAGGCTGTGGGCGCCCACCTTGCCGTCGCCCCAGCCCGCCGCGCCCTGGAGTGTCGCGATCTCACCGTTGCCGGACGCGTCCGCGGCGGTGGTGCCCGAGCCCTCGTCGAAGGTCCAGTGAGCCGACGCGGCGGGGAGGGTGACGGGAGTGGTCGCGGCGGCGGGGGCGGCCATGGCGGGAGCCGACGCGGCGAATGTCCCGGCCAGGGACGCGACACCGAGGGCGGACAGGACGGTTCTGCGGGACGGTCCGGCTTCTGAAGGCATGCGCGGTTCCTTTGTTCAAGAGATTCGAAGGATTCGAAAGGGGGGCGGGTCTACCGGGGTGATCGGGCGCGGGCTCGCCGAGGGGAGGAGGATCGACGGGCCCGCGCCCGCCCCGACCCTCAGATCACGGCGCGATGCTCCACTGCTGACACGCGTTGTCCAGCTGCTGCCACTGCCGTACCGCCGTCCCGTTGGCCGTCCCGCAGTTCGCCACGTCCAGCGTCATGCCGGTGTTGACGTTGGAGATCGTGTAGTGGCTGCCGACCTTGGTGACGTCCCACTGCTGGCAGGTGTTGCCGAGCGACGCCCACAGCTGGACCGCCGTGCCGTTGGACTGGCCGCAGTCCTTGTCGTCGAGGACCGTGCCGCTGTTGACGTTGGTGATGGTGTAGTGGCCGTTGCCCGCGCTCGCGAACTTCCACTGCTGGCAGGTGTTGCCGAGTGAGGCCCACAGGTCGATCGAAGTGCCGTTGGCGGTACCGCAGTTGACCGCATCCAGGACCTTGCCGGAGTTGGCGTTGGTCAGGCGGTAGGCGGTGCCGGTGACCGGGAAGTTCGCCGTCGGAGTGGTGTAGCCGACGGAAGTTACGTTGGCTTGTACGGCGTTGTCCGTCGCGTCCGTCGGGTAGCCCGACGTCATGACGCCCTCGAAGAAGGAGCCGTCGGAGCCGTTGCTGTTGTCGCCGCCGGTGCCCAGGACGATGGCGCCCTCCTTGTGCATCGGGGCGTAGCCGCTGGTGGTGGGTAGCGCCCCGTTGTAGAAGGTACTGAGGGAGCCCGATTGGGCGTTGCCTCCCTTGATCGCGTACGTCGTCGTGCCGTTGTTCTTCTCCATGGCGGTGACGTACTCGCTGGAGATGCCCGTGTTGCCGGAGTAGGAGCCGTTCGCGCCGAAGAAGAGGCCGTTTTCCAGGTCCGCTTCGACCCAGGGGCCCGATCCGGTGCACGAGAACCAGCACTCCGTACCGAAGTTGATCGCGTCCATGTGGCCGTTGCCGGTGTCGTTGCCGGAGGTCTCGGCGTTGCCGTAGTCGAAGCAGCAGCGGTTGTTGACGTGGTGGCCGCTGGTCACCATGTACGCGCCCTCGGGGGAGCTGCCGGTGGCGATGCCCGTGGTGCTGTTGTCGCGGTAGCCGACGCCGGCCGACACGAAGACGCCGTAGGCCGCGTGACCGCCCACCGTGACCGGGAGGGCGTCGGCGATCGCGCCCACGTCCTGGCCGCCGTTGCCGCCGGGGCCCTCGATGGTCAGGTCGTTGTGGTTCGCGCTCTGGTCGTAGATCTTCGTGATGGTGCAGGTCGTACCGGAGCAGAAGGAGTCCTGGGCCGCCGCGTTGGCGTAGCCGCCCGCGCTGAGCACGCCGATGTTCGTGGTCGCGCCGTCCGACGCGCGCTTCACCTGGTAGAGGGCGCCGTTGTAGGAGGCGTAGAGGGCCCGCGTGGTGCTGTGGGCCGCGGCGCACGGGGTTCCCGCCGAGGCGTAGATGTCGCAGGGCAGGGACGAGGCGGCCGCGGCCGTGGCCGCGGTGCCGACGACCCCGGCCAGGATGCCTGCGAGGAGGGTGAGGGCCGCGCTCACTGTCAGCAGGAGCCCTCTCAGGCGTCGGCCAGTCACTGGACCTTTCACGGTGGACTCTTTCCGTCGGTGAGACACAAATGTGGGCGCTAACATTCCGGGCCCTCACGAGGCGTCAGCGATTCGAGGCGCAGGGGAGGGTGGGGGAGGTAGGGGTGGGGGAGCGCTGACCTGGGCGCATGCTGTTCTCACGTGGTCGGCCAGGGCTGGGGGTCGCTCTCGCGGCTCCGTCTTTTTACGGCTGGATGAATGCCGGGTCAACACGGTTGAACAGTCAAGAGTCCCAAAACAAAAGCTGTGCCGTCTGTTTACCCGAGTGCCCGGACATGCAGAGAGTGATCTTCAGTGAGGCAGTATCCCCAGGTCAGAGCGGACTTGACGAATTCCGCACCCTTGGGAATCCACGCCCCCACGGCGTCCGGATCACCTTGACCGTCGAAGAATGTGTGCGCTAACAATTCGTCACGACGTACACAACACGAACGTGTACAACACGAAGGCGTGTGAGGAGGTGGACCGTGGACACAGAGCGCGCGCCGGTGATGGCGGACGTGGCCCGGATCGCGGGTGTCTCGCACCAGACCGTGTCCCGGGTCCTCAACGACCACCCCAACGTCCGTCCCCGCACCCGGGAACGGGTCCTCGCCGCTGTACGCGAACTCGGCTACCGGCCCAACGCCGCGGCCCGCACCCTGGCCACCCGCCGCACCCGCACCCTGGGTGTGATCAGCTTCAACACCACGCTGTACGGCCCCGCTTGCATGCTCTACGGCATCGAGCAGGCCGCCAGGGAGCACGAGTACGTCGTCACCGTGGCGGCCGTCGGCACCCTCGACCGGAGTTCGGTGCTGGACGCCGTCGAGCGGCTGCGCAACCAGGGGGTGGCCGGGATCGTCGTCATCGCACCGCAGACCGCCGCGGTGGGCGCACTCGCCAACGTGCCGTCGGACGTGCCCCTGGTCGCGGTCGGCTGCGGCACCCACACCGCGTTGGTCTCGGTCGCCGTGGACAACGAGGCCGGTGCCGAACTCGCCACCTCCTACCTGCTCGACCTCGGCCACCGCACGGTGCACCACCTGGCCGGGCCGCGTTCCTGGCTCGACGCGCAGGAACGCGAGACCGGCTGGCGCGCCACCCTGGAGAAGCGGGGCGCCACCGTGCCCGAACCGCTGGCCGGCGCGGACTGGACGGCCCGTACCGGGTACGAGCACGGCCGCCGGATCGCCGCCGACCCCGAGGTCACCGCGGTGTTCTGCGCCAACGACCACATGGCCCTCGGCCTGCTGCGGGCCCTGCAGCAGGGCGGGCGCCGGGTGCCCGAGGACATCAGCGTCGTCGGCTTCGACGACATGCCGGAGACCGAGTACTTCGGCCCGTCGCTGACCACCGTCCGCCAGGACTTCGACGAACTCGGCCGCCGTGCCCTGCGCGCGCTGATCGAGATCGTCGGTGACCCGGACGCCGGGATCCCCGCGTCCGGCGACAGACCCCACATCGTCATACCGCCCAGCCTTGTCGTGCGGACCTCGGCGACCCGCCCGCGACACCGAACAGAGAGCCCGACATGACCGACCCCCGGTAGCACCTCGGAACAGTAACGCCCTGACCCACAGGGCCCTTTGTGAGCCGCGTGCCATTACGTGGCACGAAGCTCAACCTCGGATCGTCGCTTCGAGCGGTCGGCGTCTTCCCCGTCCAGGTCTGCTGTCAGGCAACCTCGTGCCCTCGCCGCGCTCACCCTGCTGAGCCCCCTCGCACACCGGCATGCCCGTGAACCGGCGTGCGCTCCTCACGATCCCTGTCTTCTCGAACCCTCAACTCGCCATGCAACGAAGGGCGTTGACCACCCATGACCCGTGCCAGAAGGCCCCGCACCATAGCCGTCGCGACCGCCGTCCTCCTCTCCCTCGCCGCCGCAGGCTGCTCCAAGAGCGCGGGCGGCTCCGACACCGCAGGATCGGGCAGCGGCACCAAGGCCGCCGCCCCCGTAACCCTGGCCGGTTCGGTCACCTTCAACCAGGCCAACCTCGCCAAGCTCGACGCCGCGCTGAAGTCCGCGCTGGCCGGCAAGGACCTGTCCAAGGTCGACATCGCGATGGTCGTGAACGTGGCCGCCGACTACTGGAAGGCCGGTCAGGTCGGCTTCCTCAAGGGCTGCTCCGACCTCGGCATCGCGAAGAGCAAGTGCACCTACTTCGCCCCGCCCAACGGCAAGCTGACCGAGCAGAACTCCGAGCTGGAGACGCTGCGTTCGCAGGGCGTCACCGGCTACTCGATCTCGGCGATCGACCCGACCTCGGCCGCCGGGACCATCCACACCGACGTCCAGAAGGGCATTAGCGTCCTCGCGATCGACTCCCCGCTGCCCGGCACCGACGCCGCCTCGCTCTACCTCGGCACCCCCAACTACACCGCCGGCTTCCAGGCGGGCACCGCGATGAAGCAAGTACTGGGCGGCAAGGGCAAGGTGGCGATCCTGGTCGGCTCGCTCACCGCGTCCAACGCCACCCAGCGGATCGCGGGCTTCGAGGCAGCACTCAAGGGCACCAAGATCACCGTTGCCCAGAAGGTCAACGACAACCTCCAGGCCAGTACGGCCACTTCGGACGCGGAGACCATCCTCGCCAACAACCCGGACGTCAACGGCCTCTACGGCGTCTTCTCCTACGACGGTCCCGCGCTGGCCCAGGCTGTGACCTCGGCGGGCAAGACGGCCTCGGTGCACATCGTGTCCGACGACTCCGACGCCCAGACGCTGAAGTTCATCAAGTCCGGTGTCATCTCCGGCACCGTGGTGCAGATGCCGTACCAGCAGGGCTACACCGGGGCGTACATCCTGGCCGCGGAGAAGGTGCTGGGCAAGGACAAGACCATGGCGCTCGTCAAGCCGTACCTGGAGAAGGACGGTTCGACCCTGAGCTCCGGCGTCGGCCTGGTCACCAAGTCCGACCTGGGCGCCTACCAGTCCCTTGAGTCGCAGCTCGGGATCGGCTGAGCATGACCTCCACGAAGGCGGCCAAGAAGACCGCCCCGGACCGCGCGGTCACCGCGCGGCTGCGGGGAGTCCACAAGTCGTACGGTCCGGTACGCGTCCTCGATCTGCCCGAACTCGACCTCTACGCCGGTCAGGTGATCGGCGTCGTCGGCGAGAACGGTGCCGGGAAGTCCACGCTGATGGGCACCTTGGCCGGGTCGGTCCACCGGGACGGCGGCGAGATCCTGATCGACGGCGAGCCCCTGGCCGCCGGGTCCACCGAGGCCGCGGGACAGCTCGGCATCGCCATGGTCTCCCAGGAGTTCCCGCTGGTCGGACAGCTCTCGGTGGCCGAGAACCTGCTCCTGGGCCGTCGCCCGCGCGAGTCGAAGCGACGGCTCCTGGTGGACCGTACGGCTCAGCGGGCCGAGGCGAGCGCGATGCTCGCGGAGATCGGGCTGTCCGCCGAGACGATCCCGGTGAACCGGGAGGTGCGCACCCTTCCGGTGCCTACCCGGCAGATGATCGAGATCGCCAAGGCCTGGGGCCGCGAACCCAAGCTGCTCATCCTGGACGAGCCGACCTCCTCCCTGGGCCCGGTCGAGGCCGCCATGGTGCTCGGCCTGGCCCGCCAACTCGCCGAACGCGGCGGCACCGTGCTGTTCATCGGGCACCGGCTGGACGAAGTACGGGACATCAGCGACCGCGTGCTCGTGCTGCGCAACGGCAGGCTGGTCGCCGACCTCGAACCGGGCGAGGCCACCGAGGAACGGCTGATCCGGGAGATGGTCGGCGGCGAGGTCGCCCAGGGCGAACCGAAGGCACCGCCCGCCACCAGCCCGGTCCTGCTCCGCGCCGAGGGCCTGACCGCCGACGGCCTCGGACCGGTCGACCTGGAGGTGCGCGAGGGCGAGATCCTCGGCGTGGCCGGACTGATGGGGTCGGGCCGCAGCCGCCTGGTTCACACGATCGCCGGGGCACAGCCCTCGACCGGCGGCCGGATGCTGCTGGGCGGCGAGCCCTACCGGCCCCGGGGCGCCGGTGACGGCGTGGCGGCCGGGATCGCCCTGATCCCCGAGGACCGCAAGGAGCAGTCGCTCGTGCTGTTCGCGTCGATCCGGGCGAACGTCGTCGTCTCGGTGCTTAAGCGGATCAGCACCCGGGGGCTGCTCGGCCCGGGCCGGGAGCGCGCCGAGGCACGGAAGATCACCGAGAACGTCAATGTGCGGATGCAGTCGGTGGAGCAGCCGATCGGCTCGCTGTCCGGCGGCAACCAGCAACGCGCCATCTTCGGCCGGGCGTTCGCTGCCGAACCGCGTCTGCTGCTGCTCGACGAACCCACCCGTGGTGTGGACGTGGGCGCGAAGGCGGAGATCTACAAGCTGATCGACCAGGCGGCCGAGCAGGGCATGGGGATCGTGGTCGCCTCCTCCGAACTGGAGGAACTGCTGTGGATCTGCCACCGCGTCGCGGTGATGAACCACGGGCGGGTGGCCACGGTCATAGACCGGGCCGACGCCACCAAGGAGCGGATCATGACGGCCGCGGCCGGCACCGCTCCCTCCGACAACCCTCACGTGACGAACGGAGCCACAGCATGAGCGCGCAGACCACGCTCGCCCCGAACGAGGTCGCGCCGCCGTCCCGTTCGGCCGTGAAGACCCTCGCCCGCAGACTCGCCGCCTCCCCGGAGGCCGGCGTGATCATCGCCTGCGTGGTGGTGTTCGCGGCGATCGCCGCCAACGCCGAGACGTACACGGCGGTGGGCAACCTCCAGGTGATGGGCCGCGACCTCTCCCAGGTCGGCATCCTCGCCATCGGCGAGTCACTGGTCATCCTCACCGGCGGCATCGACCTGTCGGTGGGCGCGCTCGCCGGTCTGGCGGGCATCCTGGCCGGCTGGATGAACGTCAACGAGGGCCTGCCCGCGCCCCTCGCGATCCTGCTCACGCTGGTGATCACCGCAGGCGTCGGCCTCTGGCACGGCGTCATGGTCACCCGCCTCAACGTGCCGCCCTTCGTGATCACTCTGGTCACCTACACCGTCGCGCAGGGCACCGCGCTCGCCATCACCAGCGGCTCGCCCATCAACAACCTCGACCCGCTGTTCAGCAACCTCAGCCAGTACTACCTCGGCCAAGTCCCCGTCCCCGCCCTGTTCTTCGTCGGCGCGGCCGCCGTCGCCTGGTTCGTCCTGGAGCGCACCTACGTGGGCCGCCAGATCTACGCGGTCGGCGGCAACAAGGAGGCCGCCCGGCTCGCCGGAATCCCGACCGCCCGCCGTATCACCTCCACCTACATCGCCAGCTCCGCCCTCGCAGGCCTGGTCGGCATCCTGGTGATCGGCCGTATGAACGTCGCCGACCCCTCCGTCGGCGCCGGCTGGGAACTGACCGCGATCGCCGCGGCGGTGGTCGGCGGGATGTCGCTGTCCGGCGGCGAGGGCCGTATCGCGGGCATCGCGGCGGGCGCGATCCTGCTGGAGTTCATCACCAACGGCCTGCTCGCCCTGAAGGTCAGTCCCTACGACCAACAGGTCGTCCAGGGTGCGGTCCTGGGCGTCGCGATCCTGCTCGACCGGGCGCGGGCCCGGTACTTCGGCCGAAGCCGGAGCTAGCACGCCGGCCGCTCTTACCACCGTAGACCGACATGAGGAGGCGCCGGTGAACGCCGGACACGAGACAGCCACGAACCCGGAACCCTGCGTCGTAGGAGTCGATTTCGGGACGCTGTCCGGACGGGCCGTGGTGGTCCGCGTGCGGGACGGCGCGGAGCTGGGCACCGCCGAGCACGCGTACCGGCACGCGGTCCTTGACCGGGAACTGCCGGACGGTACCGGGCTGCCGCCGGACTGGGCCCTTCAGGTGCCGTCGGACTACATCGACGTACTGCGTCACGCCGTCCCCGAGGCCCTTGCCCGAGCCGGTGTGCGTCCGGATCAAGTCGTCGGTATCGGCACGGACTTCACCGCCTGCACGATGGTGCCGACGCTCGCCGACGGCACCCCGCTGTGCGAGCTGCCCGGCCTGAGCGACCGCCCCCATGCCTACGTCAAGCTGTGGCGCCACCACGCCGCCCAGGCGCAGGCCGACCGGATCACGGAATTGGCCGCGGCGCGCAAGGAGCCGTGGCTGGCGCGGTACGGCGGGAAGATCTCCTCGGAGTGGGAGTTCGCCAAGGCGCTTCAGCTCCTGGAGGAGGACCCCGAGATCTACGACCGCATGGAGCGGTGGGTGGAGGCGGCGGACTGGATCGTGTGGCGGCTGTGCGGGACGTACGTCCGCAACGCCTGCACCGCCGGTTACAAGGGCCAGCTCCAGGAGGGCGCGTATCCCTCGCGCGCCTACCTGGAGGCGCTGAACCCCGGCTTCGCCGACTTCGTGACGGAGAAACTGGATCAGCCAGTTGGCCAACTCGGCTCCCGCGCAGGCGGGTTGACGGCCGAGGCGGCGACCTGGACCGGACTGCCCGAGGGCATCGCGGTCTGCGTGGGCAACGTCGACGCCCATGTGACGGCACCCGCGGCGGGCGCGGTGGAGCCGGGACAGATGGTGGCCATCATGGGCACCTCGACCTGCCATGTGATGAGCTCCGACCGCGACGGGACGGTACCGGGCATGTGCGGGGTCGTCGACGGCGGCATCCTGCCGGGCCTGTGGGGTTACGAGGCGGGACAGAGCGGCGTCGGCGACATCTTCGGCTGGTTCGTCCGCACCGGTTTTCCCGCCGTGTACGCCGAACAGGCCGCCGCCCTCGGCCGCGACGCGCACGAACACCTGACGGCCCTCGCGGCCGGGCAACAGGTGGGCGAGCACGGGCTGATCGCGCTGGACTGGCACAGCGGCAACCGTTCCGTCCTGGTCGACCACGACCTCAGCGGTGTGATGGTCGGCCTGACCCTGTCGACCCGCCCCGAGGACGTCTACCGCGCCCTGCTGGAGGCCACCGCCTTCGGCACCCGCACCATCATCGAGGCGTTCGAGACGGCCGGCGTACCGGTCGGCGAACTGATCATCGCGGGCGGCCTGACGAAGAACGCCCTGCTGATGCAGATCTACGCCGACGTCACCAGGCGCCCCCTGGGGGTCATCGGCTCGGCACAGGGCCCCGCCCTCGGCGCGGCGATGCACGCGGCGGTGGCGGCGGGGGCGTACGACGACATCCAGGCCGCCGCCCGGTCCATGGGCAAGGCCGACCGCGGGGTGTACCAGCCGGACCCGGAGCGGGCCGCGGCCTACGACCGCCTGTACGCCGAATACCGGGTCCTGCACGACTACTTCGGCCGCGGCACCAACGACGTCATGCACCGTCTGCGCGCTCTGCGCGCCGAAGCCTCTTCCTGAAAGGACCCACCCTCATGGACACCAACACCACCCCCTATCCCGACCAGGAGATCTGGTTTCTCACCGGCAGTCAGGGCCTGTACGGCGACGACGTCCTGCGCCAAGTGGCCGACCAGTCGCGGAGCATCTCCGAGACCCTCGGCAGGAAGATCCCGGTCAGGGTCGTGTGGAAGCCGGTTTTGACCGACGCCGACGCGATCCGCAGGCTGTGCCAGGAGGCGAGCGCCTCCGACACCTGCGTGGGTGTCATCGTGTGGATGCACACCTTCTCCCCGGCCAAGATGTGGATCGCGGGCCTGTCCGCCCTGGACGTGCCCCTGCTGCACCTGCACACCCAGTACAACCTGTCGCTGCCCTGGCCGAGCATCGACATGGACTTCATGAACCTCAACCAAGCGGCCCACGGGGACCGCGAGTTCGGCCACATCGAGTCCCGGGTCGGCGTCGACCGGAAGATCGTCGCAGGTCACGCCACCGACCCCAGAGTCGTACGACGTGTCGCCGCCTGGGCGCGGGCCGCCGTCGGCCGGCACGCCTCGCGCACCCTGCGCCTGGCCCGCTTCGGCGACAACATGCGCGATGTGGCCGTGACCGAGGGCGACAAGGTCGAGGCGCAGTTGCGGTTCGGGTTCTCGGTGAACACCTACGGTGTCAACGACCTGGTCGCCGTGGTCGACGCGGTCGAGGACAAGGCGGCGGCCGAACTGGCCGCCGAGTACGTCGAGTCGTACGACGTGGTCCCGGCCCTGCGCCCCGGCGGCATCCGCCACGACTCCCTCCTGTACGCCGCCCGCCAGGAACTGGGCCTGCGCACCTTCCTCACCGAGGGCAACTTCACCGCGTTCACCACCAACTTCGAGGACCTCGGCGGGCTGCGCCAGCTCCCCGGCCTCGCGGTCCAGCGGCTGATGGCCGACGGGTACGGCTTCGGCGGCGAGGGCGACTGGAAGACCTCCGCCCTGCTGCGCGTGCTGAAGGTGATGGGCCAGGGACAGCCCGGCGGCACCAGCTTCATGGAGGACTACACCTACCACCTGGGCCCCGGCACACCCCGCATCCTGGGCGCACACATGCTGGAGGTCTGCCCCTCGATCGCGGCCGCCCGGCCCAGCTGCGAGATCCACCCGCTGTCCATCGGCGGCCGCGAGGACCCCGTCCGGCTCGTCTTCGACGCCGCCCCCGGCCCCGCCCTCGTCGTCGGCCTCTCCGACCTGGGCGACCGCTTCCGCCTGACCGCCAACGAGGTCGATGTCGTCGGGCCTGCCGAGCCGCTGCCCCAACTCCCCGTGGCCCGGGCGGTGTGGAAGCCGCGTCCCTCACTCGCGGAGTCGGCGGAGAGCTGGCTGCTGGCTGGCGCCCCGCACCACACCGTCCTCACCTCCGCCGTCGACCCCGAGACCCTGACGGACTACGCCTCCATGACCGGCGTCGAACTCCTGACCATTGGCGCGGACACCAGCGTCGAGCAACTGGCCAAGGAGATCCGCTGGAACGCGGCGTACCACCGCCTCGCCCAGGCCCTGTGACGGCCATCCCAGGAGAGAACTGATGACCGTACGAGTCCGCGACGGCCTGCGGCAAGAGGTACTGGACGCCAACCTGGCCATCCCTCACGTCGGCCTGGCCACACTGACCTGGGGCAACGTGAGCGGTGTCGACCGGGAGGCCGGGGTCTTCGTGATCAAGCCGTCCGGAGTGCCGTATGAAGACCTCACCCTCGACCACCTGGTGACGGTCCGCCTGTCCGACGGTGCCGTGGTGGAGGGCGACCTGCGCCCCTCCACCGACACCGAGACCCACCGCTGCCTGTACCTGGCGTTCCCGTCCGTCGGCGGCGTGACCCACACCCACTCCACCCACGCCGTCGCCTTCGCCCAGGCCCGCCGCGACATCCCCGTCCTGGGCACCACCCACGCCGACACCTTCAACGGCCCCATCCCCGTCACCCGGGACCTGACCGCCGAACAGTGCGCGAAGGACTACGAGTACAACACCGGCCGCGTCATCGTCGACATGCTGAAGGAAGACGACCAGAAGGCAGCCGAAGTCCCCGCCGCCCTCGTCGCGAACCACGGCCCCTTCACCTGGGGCACCACCGCCCGCAAGTCCCTGGAACACGCGATCATCTGCGAAGCCGTCGCCGACATCGCCCTCCACACCCTGTCCCTGTCCCCGACCTCACCACCCCCCGCCCACCTCCTGGAGCGCCACTACACCCGCAAACACGGCCCCGACGCGTACTACGGAAACCCGGACATGACACCCGCCAGATGACCGATTGCTCCGCCCAGCTTGTTCGTTCCCCCGAAGTCCGAAGTCCGTCGGAGTCGAGGCCCAGGTAGCGACGGGCCTCAGACCGCTCGTCGCAGGCTGGTTCCGTCGCCCAGCCCCGGGCCCCGGTCGTCCCACCCATTCTCCAGGTTGCCGCTAGTACTCGTTGCCAGTCTCGCTTCGGCTCGCCCCCGCGGGCCACGGAGTCACTCTCACCGTCACCGAAGCGAGGTAGAGCCGATGTCTGCAGGACGCGTCGACACACACCACCACGTGCTGCCACCCGCTTACCGGAACTGGCTGATCGAGAAGGGGCTGTACAAGGCGCGACCCGTACCGTGGAGCGTCGCCCGCACGATCCGCATGCTGGACGACCACGGCATCCGGACGGCGATCGTCTCGACGGCCCCGATCGGCCTCAGGCTGGACGCGGAGGACCTCGCCCCCAAGGCGCGTGAGGTCAATGAGTTCACCGCCGAGATGGCGAAGGACTACCCGGACCGGTTCGGATTCTTCGCCACCCTTCCGCTGCCCGATGTCGACGCGGCGCTGGAGGAAATCCGTGTCGCCTACGACGAGTTCGGAGCCGACGGCGTTCTGCTGCCGACCAATGTGCACGGACGCTATCTCGGCGACCCCGAGTTCGAGCCCGTCTTCGAGGAGCTCGACCGCCGCAACGCCGTCCTGTTCACCCACCCCACGGGCGTCGGCGGTACCCCCGCGCCGGGCATCCCGTCGTACGTCGCGGACTACCTGCTCGACACGGTGCGCACGGCGATCGACCTGGTGCGCACGGGGCGAACGGTGAAGTACCCGAACGTGCGCATCATCCTGTCGCACGGCGGCGGCTTCGTGCCTTTCGCGGCCCACCGCATGGCCACCGCGCCCGCCACCTGGGGCGACCTCAGCACGGCGGACGTCGTGGAGCAGATGCGCTCCTTCTACTTCGACACCGCCCTCACGGCCAGCCCCTCCAGCCTGCCCAGCCTTCTTGCCTTCGCCCGCCCCGGACACGTCCTGTACGGCAGCGACTGGCCGTTCGCGGAGGAGGAGATCCCCTACTACAACGGCTTCCTCGACACCCACGACATGACGCCCGAGCAGCGCGACGGCATCAACCACGCCAACGCCCAGGCGCTGTTCCCCGGCCGAATCAAGGACTGACCGCGCCCGCCGGGCCTCATGGGGCCCGCCACACCGAGGGACTTGCCATGACCACGTTCCATTCCGCGGCCCGCCGTCGCTACGTCCTGCTGCCACCCGCCGGCGGAGAGCACCTGAACATCTTCGGCAACAGCTTCTCGATGAAGCTGAGCGGCGACGACACGGACGGTTCCCTTGCCATGATCGAGGCCGTCTTCCCGCCGGGCGGCAACGCCCCGCCCCACCTGCACCGCACCCACACCGAGGCGTTCTACGTGGTCCGCGGGCGCTTCGAGGTACTGACCGGTGACGAACTGATCGAAGCCGGCCCCGGCGCGTTCTGCTACGCACCGCGGGGTGTTCCGCACGCCTTCAAGAACATCGGGGACGAGCCGGGCACTCTCCTCAGCGTCATCAATCCGGCGGGCTACGAGAACCACTTCCGGGAGATCGACGCCATCACGCCCGGACAGGCGACCCCCGAGGTGCTCAAGGAGATCTTCGACCGCTACGACCAGGAACCGGCCTGACCGCCGGTACCGGTCACAGCACGGACAACGACCTGGAGTGAGTCATGGACGACCGGCGATTGGGCCGAGGAGGACTGCGGGCATCCGCCCTGGGCCTGGGCACCATGGGTATGGGCGGCTCGTACGGGCCGGTGGACGAGGCCGAGGCATCGGCCACCGTACAGCGCGCCCTCGACCTGGGCGTGACCCTCATCGACACCGCCGACTTCTACGGGCCCGACGGGGCCGGCGAGAAGGTCGTGGGCGCGGCGCTCGCCGGGCGGCGGGACGAGGCGGTCATCGCCTCGAAGACGGGGATGGAGGCCGTCGCGGGCGGACCCCCGCGAGTCAACGGGCGGCCGGAGTTCATCAAGTCGCGGATCGACGCGTCGCTGACCCGGCTCGGGACCGACCGCATCGACCTGTACTACCTGGCGCGGGTCGATCCCGACGTACCTGTGGAGGAGTCGATCGGGGTCCTCGGCGAACTGGTCGAGGCGGGCAAGGTCGGCCACATCGGTCTGTGTGAGGTCTCCGCCGCCACCGTGCGCCGTGCCCACGCCGTGCATCCGGTCGCCGCGGTGCAGACCGAGTACTCGCTGTGGGAGCGACACGTCGAACGGGAGATCCTGCCCACGCTCCGGGAGCTGGGCGTGTCCCTGGTCGCCTACCGGCCGCTCGGCAGCGGGTTCCTCAGCGGTGACCTGACCATGGACCGACTGGCCATGGCGGACTTCAGGCGCAACGATCCCCGGCTGCGGGGGGACAACCTCTACCGGAACATGACGTTCCTTCCGGTCCTGTACGAGCTGGCCGAGAACAAAGGCGTCACACCGGCGCAACTTGCCCTTGCCTGGCTTCTCGCCCAGGGCGAGGACGTCATCCCCATCCCGGGCACCAAGCGCCGCACCTACCTGCGGCAGAACGTGGCCGCCCTGGAGGTCGCGCTGACCCCGGACGAGATCCAGGGGCTCAGCGACGTGATCCCGGCCGCGCTCGGCGAGCGGTATCCCGCACCTCTGCTCAGGACCATCGACGTCTGACGCCGCCGTCTCCCCGGCCTCGTCCCCGGGGGTGCCCCGTGCTCGTTTCCCACGGCCCGAAAGGAAAGTTGCCATGAAGGTCAAGCACACCACTGTCGTCCGCCGGCCCGCCGACCAAGTGCACGAACTGGTGGCCGATGTCCGATGGTGGCCGTTGCTGTTCGAGAACATCGTGCACGTCGAGGTCATGGAACAGTCCGCTGACTCGGACCGGCTGAGGCTGTGGGCCGTGGACGTCGACTCCGCCTTCGAGGCAGCCGTGTCGGCCGGCCGCGACACCACACCCGCGCCAGGGATCGTCCGCAGCTGGACGGCACGGCGCACCTTCCGCCGGACCCCGGTGCCCACCATCGTCTTCGGCCAGGAGACGCCGCAGCCGCCGCTGCTGTCCATGGGCGGTACCTGGGAGTTCCGCGCGGTGCCGGACCCGGACACCTGCGAGGTGAGTCTGACCCACGAGGTGATGGCCGACGGCGGCACCGGCCGGCACCCCTGGATCCGCCCCATGGTCGAAGCCGCCACGGAGTCCCAGCTCACGGGCCTGCGGACCGCCGCTCACCTGCCGCACGGCACCGCCCGGGCGGTGGCCGACCTCAGCGGCACCGCGCAGGTCCGGATCGAAGCGGCGGGCCCCGACCGGCTCCTGACGGATCTTCACACGCCGCCGTCACTCTCCGGCGCGCTGCGCGTCCCGGTGGCGGACGACGTGTTCCTGGCCGTGCAGCCCGGCCGGCGCGGCGCACGGCTGACGGTCTGCCTCAGCCTGCCCGGCGGGCGGGTCGTCACCAAGCGGCTCCGTCCGCCCGCAGTCCTGCTCGCCCTCACCGACGAGTGGACGGTGACCCCAGGTGCCGATGCCACCGGCGAACTGCGGGTCGGCGTCCACCGCAGGGCGTTGCTCTCCGCGCCGCGCCACGGTCGGCGCGGGTCCGACCGTGTCGCCGAGCGGGTGCGCGACTGCCTGTCGGCGGACATCGGCGACAGCCTTCAGCAGCTGACGGTACTGAGCACGGCCGCGGCCTGAGCGGTCGCCCGACACCACACCGAGAGAGGAACGACCATGGTCACTCTGATCAACAAGTTCACCGTCAAGGGAAGCACCGAGGAATTCGAGCAGATCTGGGCCCAGAGCGCGGAGTTCATGCGCAGCCAGCAGGGCTTCCTCGGATTCAAGCTGCACCGATCCCTGGGCCGGCCCGATGTCTACGTCAACGTTGCCCTCTGGCAGACACAGGCCGACCACCAGCGGGTTCTGGCCAGCGCCGAGTTCGGTGCGCACATCAGGCAGCTCGCGGACGTCGCGATTCCCGACCCCGACCTCTACACCGTGGTGCTCGAAGGTGCTCCGGTCCTCTGACGGGGCGGCGGCCCCGATGAACCGGCGGCTGCTCATCGCCGGCGCGACAGGTCTCGTGGGAACGGCCGTGGCCGAGTCCGCCGCGGCCCAGGGGACGGACCTCGTCCTGCTGGGCCGCTCGGCTGACCGGCTGCACCGGCTCGCCGAGCGACTCGAAGGCAAGTTCGGTGTCACGGCCCTGGCCCTGGCGGCGGACGTCACCGACCCCGAGTCCATGGAGCACGCGGTGGACCGGGCCAGGGCCACAGGTCTGGACCGGGTGGACGCCATCGTCAGCCTCGTCACCGGGTACCGGGGCCGCCCGGTGTCCGTCACCGACCTGTCGGCGGCGGAGTTCCGTGAAGTCCTGGACACCGATGTCACCGGCGGTTTCCTGCTCGTCAGGTCGTGGCTGGCGCTGCTGCGAGCCGCGCCGGCCGGCCGAGTCGTCCTGGTCTCGTCGGTGGCCGGGCTGCGCGGCCGGCCGATGGCGGCCCACCTGTGCGCGGCCAAGGCGGGCGTGCACGGCCTGGTTCTCGGCCTGTCCGCCGAACTCGCCGCCGAGGGCATCGGCGTGCGCTGTGTCGCCCCCGGCCCGATCGCCCGTCCCGGAGTCGGGCACCCGCCCTCACCGGTTCCACCGACCACCCCCGAACGCGTGGCAGCCGTCGTGCTGGGGCTCACCGACGCGGCCACGGAACCGCACGGAGAACCCGTGATCGTCACCGGTGAGCCCGGGCTGCGGCCCGCGGGCGTTCCCGGTCACCAGTCCCCCTTCCTGGAGGTGAAGCCGTGAGCGCCCGCGACGACACGGCCGGTACCGAACCCGCGATGCTCGGCCTCGACGGCCGGGTGGCCCTGGTCACCGGAGCCGCCCGCGGCCTGGGCCGCGCCATCGCCCAGCAGCTGTGCGCGGCCGGATGCGATGTCTACGTCAACTACCACCGGGACGACGACAGCGCCCGGCAGACCGTCGAGGAGCTCGCCGGACTGAAAGGCACGGCGGTCGCGGTCCGCGCCGATGTCCGAGACGGGGCCGCGTTCCACGCCCTGCTCGACCGGGTGGCCGAGGAGCGGGGCGGTCTGGACGTCTTCGTGCACAACGCCGCGACGTTCCGGTACAACACCGCTGTCGGCCCGGATCCGGAGAGCTTCCGAGCGGAACTCGACCTCGCGCTGAACCCGCTGCTGTCCGGCGGCCCCCGGCTCGCTGAACTGATGGCGGGCAGGCCGGGACGCATCATCGTGGTTTCCAGCAATGGTGCGCACTCGGTGATTCCCGGCTATGTGAACGTCGGTGTCGCCAAGGCCGCCGTGGAGAACCTGGTGCGCTATCTCGCGGTGGAACTGGCCGGCCGGGGCATCGCCGTCAACGCCGTGGCCACCGCCCTCCTGGACAAGGGCGAACTCACCCCGAACCGGAGCATCGCCGAGTTCCTCGGTCGGCGCACCCCCGCCGGACGGCTGTCCACGCCGCGCGACGTGGCCGACTTCGTCACGCTCCTGGCCACGGACCAGGCGGCCTGGCTCCACGGACAGGTGATCACGGTGGATGGCGGGCTCGGCCTGCTGGCCTGAGCGCAGGCCGCACCCCGAACGCCTCCCCACCCCAACGCCCCGCCGCCCCTGCCCTCTTCGCCTGCCAAGTCCGTTAGGAGCACCGATGGAACATATGGAAACCGACTTCTGCGTCGTGGGCGGTGGCCCAGCGGGGCTTGCTCTGTCCCTGCTTCTGTTGCGCTCAGGGGCCAGGGTCGCCCTCGTGGAACGGGCCAGGTCCTTCGACCGTGAGTTCCGTGGCGAGATCCTGCAACCCGGCGGCATGCTGATTCTTCAGCAGCTCGGGGTGCTCGACCGGGCCCGTCGGCGCGGCGGCTATCCGCTGCGCCGCTTTCAACTGGTCGAGCACGAGCGGGTGCTGATGGACATCGACTACCGCCAACTGCCCGCGCCCTACGATTTCCTGCTGAGCATCCCGCAACAGCACCTGCTGGCGGAGTTGCTCGCCGCGTGCCGCGAGCACCAGGACTTCACCTACCTCGAAGGGCAGTCCGTCACCGACCTGCACCACGACAACGGAAAAGTCGCCGGGGCCGTCGTGGGCCGCGGGGAGCAGCGCCTGCGCATCGACGCCCACGTCACCGTCGGAGCGGACGGCCGCTACTCGAAGACGCGCAAGCTCGCCGGACTCGGCTACACGAGGGTCGAGGCGTTCGAGCACGACATCCTGTGGTTCAAGATCCCCTCCGAGGACCGTCCCGCCCACGACATCAGGGTCTACCGGTCCGGCGGAAGCCCCGTCCTCATCTACGACTCCTACCCGGACAGCATCCAGATCGGGTGGACACTGCCGCACGGTGGTTACAAGGAGCTGGCGTCCGAGGGGTTCCCCGCCCTGGTCCGCAGGATCGAGCAGGCGGTGCCGATCTACGCCGACAGAGTCCGGGCCAGCCTCACCGGCCCCGGCGACCTGAGCCTGCTGGACGTGTTCGCGGGCAGTGCCGACACCTGGGTGACCGACGGCCTCGTGCTCATCGGGGACGCCGCCCACACACACGGCCCGATCGGTGCCCAGGGCATCAACCTGGCCCTGCAGGACGCCGCCGTACTGCATCCCGTACTCGTCGACTCCTGGCAGACGAAGGACGCCGGGCGCGAGCGCCTGTCCGTGTACGAGAGGACCCGCCGTCCGGACATCGACGCGGTGTTCACCCTGCAGGCCAGGCAGAGCGCCGCGATGCTCACCCACGGAGGGATGAGCGACCGCATCCGGCCGCTCGTGGCCCGTCTTCTCGCCCATACCCCCGTCTACCGAAAGATCCTCCAGCAGATCGCCTTCGGGCGTACCCCGGTACGCGCACGCGCGGACCTCTTCATCCGGCGAACGGGGAGTCAGGCAGCATGAGAATCATCGATCTCTCGTCCCCTGTCGACGCGGCGGGTTGGGAGCCCGACCCCGTCGTCCACCGGGTCATGTCGCCCGCGGAGGGGGCACGGCACTGCGCGGCGGAGATGCGCGAGCACTTCAGCATGCGGATCTCCCCGGAGGAGTTCCCCGACGGCGAGTTCCTCAACAACGACTTCCTCGAACTGTCCGCGCACACCGGCACCCACGTCGACGCTCCCTCGCACTACGGCTCCCGCACGAGCTACGGCGACGGCCGGCCCCGGAACATCGACGAACTGCCCCTCGACTGGTTCCACCGCCCCGGCGTCGTACTGGATCTCACCGGACGCTCCGCGGGCACGGTGGACGCCGGCGTCCTCGACAAGGAACTCGCCCGGATCGGCTACCGGCTCAGCCCCATGGACATCGTGCTCCTGCACACGGGTGCCGACGAACGGGCCGGCACGATGGAGTACTTCACGGACTTCGTGGGTCTGGACGGCTCGGCGACCCACTATCTGCTCGACCGGGGTGTGCGGGTGATCGGCACGGACGCTTTCAGCCTGGATGCTCCCTTCACCCACGTCGTGGACGCCTACAGCCGTACCAGCGACCGGGACGTGCTCTGGCCGGCCCACATGGCAGGCCGTCGCAGGGAGTTCTGCCAGATCGAGCGGCTGGCCGGACTGGCCGCGCTGCCCCGGCCGTTCGGCTTCACCGTCAGCGCGCTGCCGGTGAAGATCAAGGGCGCAGGAGCCGGCTGGACGCGGGCGGTGGCTCTGCTGCCGGACTGACTCGGCTCCTTCCCTGACATGACTGCGGGCTTCGCCCCCCGAGTGGGGGGCGAAGCCCGCAGTCACGGTGTGCGGAAACAGTGCCCGCTACCGGGGAACGGCCGCCGCGCCGGACACCTCGACGGTGTCGTCCGGTGTGCCGAGGTGTTGATCGCGCAACTCCCGGCGACGCACCTTGCCGTTCGGTGAGCGGGGGATCGACGACACCACCTCGGCATACCGCACCTGCTGGAAGTACGGCAGCCGGGAGTTGGCCACCCGGCACACCTCCGTCAAGGCCTCGGCGTCGACGGACCCGCCCGCGTCCGCCCCGGAACGGAGCACCAGCAGGGCGTGGGCGACCGCGCCGGCGTCGCCTTCGGGATGGTCGAAGACGACACAGTCGGCGACCAGCGGGTGCTGCCGCAGGACGCGTTCCGTCTCCGACGGCGAGACCAGCCAGTTGTGGTACTTGAACACATCCTTCAGCCGGTCCACCAGGAACAACCGGCCGTCCGGATCAATGCGGCCCACGTCCCCGGTGGAGAACCAGCCGTCCGGTGCCACCCCGCTGCCCTCCGGGGCGCCGAGATAGCCGCGCATCACCTGCGGACCCCGCACCTGGACCTCACCCGCCTCGCCTGCCTGCAGTTCCCGGCGGCTCTCCACATCCACCACCCGGCACTCCGTGCCCGCCACCGGGCGGCCCACCGAGCCCGGTACCGGCTTGTGCGGATCGTCCGAGTGCGTGAGCGGGGAAGTCTCCGCGAGCCCGTACCCCTGGAACACGTGGACGCCGAAGTGCTCCGACAGCCGGGTCGCGGAGTCGGGCGCCAGCGCGGAACCGCCCGAAGCGATGTGGGCGACCGTGTCGAGCCGTAGCCGGGGCAGCCGTTCGTCGCGGGCCAGCAGGGCCAGCCGGAACGGCAGGCTGTACAGGTGTGTGGCCCGGTGCTGGTTGGCGGCGAGTACGGGAGCCACGGGGTCGGGCGTCGTGCACAACACCTGTGTCGCCAGCGCGTGGACGGCCGAGTTCAGGTGCATGGGGTGATACGTGGGCAGGTGGTTGACCGTCACGGAGGTGCCGTCCAGCGCGTGGGCCCTCGCGATCTGACGGGCGTTCACCACGAGGTTGCGGTGGGTCAGCCGTACACCTTTCGGGCGTCCGGTCGTCCCGCTGGTGAAATGGAGGCATGCCGTGTCGTCGGGGGCCGACCCGGCCGAGCGAGCCGCGGGGCCGGGCGGCGCCGCGGCGAGCAGTTCCGCCAGCTGCTCCGGGTACGATCCCGCCCCGGTCGGCTGCCCGGCCGGCCCGAGCAGGAAGACGTGCTCCAGCTCGGGCAGACGGTCCCGCACGGCCGCCAGACGCGGGTACAGGCCGGCGTCGACGAAGGCCGCACGCGCACCGGACAGATGCAGCACATGGGCCAGATCGTCCTCGCGCAGCAGTGGATTGACCACCGCGGCCACGTGTCCGCCACGCACCACCCCGAAGTAGGCGACCGCGAAGTCCGGGTGGAGGGCGGCGGCGAGAGCCACCACCTGGCTCCGCCCCGCGAGGCGTGCGCACAGGACCTCGGCGAGCGTGCTCGCCGAGGCGTCCAGTTCGGCGAACGTCATGGCCCGCTCGGCAGTGACGACGGCACGGTGCCCCGGGCGCGCGGCGGCGGCCCCGGAGAGCAGCCCGTCAAGGGTGCGGGGCAGACCGGAGTCGTCCAGGGGCACGAACCCGGAGGCGGTGTCCGGGCGGACCGGTTCCGGCTCAGCCACGACGGCCCTCGGCATACGCCTTGGCATGGCCCAGGGTGGCCGTGCTGTTCGCGCTCAGGGCTTTCCGCACGAACGCCCGCGCGTCCGCGACCGTCGCGTTCTCACCGAGAACCGCGGGCACGGTGTCGGGCCGGATGGTCACGCTGTGCCGCGAGGTCACCAGGACGGCAGCACCGGACGGGACCAGGGACCACTCCCCGGTGTGCGCCGTCATCAGCGCCGGGACCTCTGTCTGCTTGTACAGAATCCGCTCACGGCCCAGGGCGACCCGAATGGACCGCGTGGTGTGCACCGAGCCGTCCGCGGTGCGGGTGTCCATGGCCATGACCTGGATGCCGGGCACGTCCTCCGTCAGCTCCAGACGGTCGACGTGGGGCAGCCGGTCCGGCCACTCCTGCGCCTGGTAGAGGAAGTCGAAGACGTCGTCGGACGCGCCGTCGACCAGCACCGAGTCCTCGAACGTCAGCTCAAGGTCGCCGAGCCGGGCGTACTCCTCGGCCAGCGCACGGACGGCGTCCAGTTCGGCGCCGCTGTTGCGCTCGGTGGCCTGGGTGATCCACTCGACGCCGGCCGGGTCGTCGTCCACGGCCCGGAAGTCGTGCGTCAGCTCCAGACGCGACGCGCCGTCGGTCGTCGGCGTGATGATCCACTCGCCTCGCATGGCGGCGACAGGAGGCGAGGACACTTCCTGACGAAACACCACCCGGTGCGCCGACGGGTCCAGTTCACGGCGCGAGATCCAGGTGCGGACCTCCCCGTTGGCGGTGGCCCAGATCTGGATGCGCTCGGTCGTCGCGGTCCGCTCCAGGTGCTCGACGTGGATGTTGGGAGTGAACCGCAGCGGCCACTGTGCGGCGTCGGAGACGATCGCGTACACCGCCTCGGGCGGAGCCTGGACGACGACGCTGTGCGAGGTGTGACGGGTGGCGGCCTCGGTCGCGTCCGTGGGCCGCTGGTCGGTCTGTGCCATCTGTGTCCTCCGTGAGATCGGTTGCGGTTGCGGGAGTGCGAAGGTGACGGAGGGGATCAGTAGTTGCCCAGGCCGCCACAGACGTTGAGGGCCTGGGCGGTGATCGAGGCGGCCGTGTCGGAGACCAGGTAGCCGACCATGCCGGCCACTTCTTCGGGAGTGGAGTACCGGCCCAGGGGGATCTTGTTCTGGAACCGTTCGAGGATCTCGTCCGTCGTGGTGGAGTAGGCGGCCGCGTACCCCTCGCGCACACGCTGGGCCATCGGTGTCTCGACGTAGCCGGGGCAGACCGCGTTCACGGTGACGCCCGTCTTCGCGAGTTCCAGGCCGAGGGCCTTGGTGAAGCCGACCACGGCGTGCTTGGAGGCCGAATAGGGGGCGCCCAGCACCACGCCCTGCTTGCCTCCGGTGGAGGCTATGTTGATGATCCGTCCCCAGCCGCGCCGGGCCAGGTCACCCTGGCGGAGCGTCTCCCGGGTCATGAGGAAGACGCTGTGCAGGTTCGTGTCGATCACGTCGTACCAGAGCTCGTCGCTGAGGTCGGCGGTGACACCTCCGCCGCTGCGCCCGGCGTTGTTGACGAGCACGTCCACCGGGCCGAAGCGGGCCGTGGCGGCCGACACCAGGGCGCGCACCTCGTCCGGGCTGCGCACGTCGGCGGTGCTGCCGTCCACCTCCAGGCCATCGTCGGCCAGAGCCTTGACGGTGCGCGCGACGTCGTCGGCCGTGCGCGCGCACAGGAACACCCGGCAGCCCGCACTGCCCAGCTGCCGGGCCACGGCGAGTCCGATCCCACTGGTGCCACCTGTCACCAGGGCGACTTTCCGCTGCTCGCTCATGCTGTCCTCCGTTCGGTCGGTCCGGATGGCGCCGGGTCGCCCCGGGCGGGGTCGGACGCCGTCGGCGAGCTTCACCGAAGGGGCTCGCAGACGCCTGGAGAGGGAATCGGATCGCCGGTGCCCCGGCCCCACCGTTCCTGGACCCCGTCGCGAGGCGGATCGCCGAGCGTGGCGGCCGGACCGTGCCAGCCGGCCGGCCGAGAGGCGAGCGAAGGGATCACCCATGACAGTGACCGAACAGCCCCGGCACAGTGTCGGCGCCGACGTCTACCACGAGATCCAGCACTTCTACGCTCGCCAGATGCAACTGCTCGACGACGGCCGGGTGGTGGAATGGGCGGACACCTTCGCTCCGGAGGGCGTCTTCGCCGCCAATGCGCATCCCGAGCCCACCACGGGCCGGTCGGCCATCGCGGCGGCGGCACGGGCGGCACACGAACAGCTCACCGCCGCCGGGGTCCGGCGTCGTCACTGGCTCGGCATGGTGGCCGTGGACGGCCAGGACGGCACGAAGCTGCGTGCCCGCTGCTACGCCCTGATCTTCGAGATCCCGCGCGGCGGACCGGCGGTGCTGCGGCTGAGCACCCTCTGCGAGGACGAACTCGAACGAGCCCCGCAGGGCGGCTGGCTCGTCAGCCATCGTGCGGTGACCCGGGACGACCTCGCCTGACAGCCCGACACACCGAAGGCCCACCCTCCTCACGGACGGTGGGCCTTCGGTGTGTCGGACACCGCTCACGGGGCGTCAGGCGGCGGCCGGTCCTGCCATGCTGTTCACGAGATCCAGCAGGGCGCGGGGTGTCTGTGCCTCCGAGACCGTCTCGTCGGCGAGCTGGATGTCTCGCTCACGTTCGATCAGGCCGATCAGCTGGAGCACGGCGACCGAGTCGTAACCGAGGTCGGAGAAGGTGACGTCGAGGACGTTGCCGTCCAGGAGCCCCGGTTGTTCCTCACCGGCGCTCTCGCGCAGGAGCCGGGTGAGATCGGAGCGGGAGAACGGGGACATGGGCTTCCTTTCTTCGGCGGACGGATCCACAAGGTGTTCGGTCAGTGCGGCGCGCGGACGACTGTGGCGGCGTTGAACCCGCCATGCCCGCGGGCGAGGACGAGCGCGGTACGGACCCGTCCTGTACGAGGGGTGTCGCACACGAGGTCGAGCCGCGGGTCGTGAGCCCCGGCTCCCACATGGACGGTCGGGGGGATCACGCCGTGCCGCAGGGACATCAGGGCGGCGGCGAGGTCCAGCGCCGCCCCTCCGGCCTGCAGCCGGCCCGTCATCGTCTTCGGCGCGGTCACCGCCACCGCTCGCGCGCCGAACAACTCGGTGAGGGCGTCGGCCTCAGCGCGGTCCGCGTCCGGCAGCCCCGCCGCGTCGGCGAACACGACGTCCACGTCCGAGGGCGCCAGTTCCGCCTGCCGCAGGGCTGTCCGGGCCGCGCGCTGCAGCCCCGCCGCCCCGCCTGCCGGATCGAAGGTGGCCGCGCAGCCCGCCACTTCGCCGTAGACGGGGGCGTTGCGGGCTCGGGCCGAGGCCGCGTCCTCCAGGACGAGGATGGCCCCGCCCTCGCCGACGACGTCACCACAGGCCTCGGGGTGGAACGGCCGGTAGGCCAGCCGAGGATCCGGCTCGGTGCTCATCCGACCGCCCGCCAGATGTGCGGCCCACCCCCAGGGGCAGAGGGAACCGTCCACACCGCCGGTGACAACCGCCCGGACACCCTTGCGCACATGCCGCCGGGCCTGTGCGACGGCGTCGAGACCACCTGCCTGATCGGTGACGACCACGCCGCTGGGCCCCCGCAGCCCGTGACGGATGGAGATCTGACCCGTGTTCACCGCGTAGAACCAGGCGAAGGACTGGTACGCGCTGACGTGAGAGCCGCCCTTGCTCCACAGGGCCTGCAACTCCCGTTGCCCGAACTCGAACCCGCCCGCCGAGGCCGCCGTGACCACCCCGACCGCGTAGTCGGACAGCTTCTCCGGGTCCAGGCGGGACTCCTCGACCGCTTCCGTGGCGGCGGCCAGGGCCAGCCTCGTCATGTGGTCGGTCTGCGGCAGCAGCCGGCTCGGAATGTGCTCCCGCGCCTCGAACCCCGGTACCTCACCCGCCAGTCGGACGGGATACCGGGACGGGTCGAAGCGGGAGATGCGTGCGATGCCGCTGACGCCCCGTAGCGTCGCCGCCCACCAGGTGTCACGTCCGAACCCGTTCGGGGCGGCCACACCGATCCCGGTGACGACGGCGGCGGCCGCGCGGTGCGGGGCGTCGGCGTCGCGAAGTTCGGCGGCGGTGCCCGGGGCCGTCATCGCGCCCCGCCGTTCCCGTACGGCCCCGGGCGGGTGAGCACCATGGCGCTCTGGAACCCCCCGAACCCGCTGCCGACGCTGAGCACGGTGTCGTACCGCCCCTCCCGTGCCGTCACCGGCGTGTAGTCCAGGTCGCACTCCGGGTCCGCCTCGTGCAGGTTGGCGGTGGGCGGGATGACACCGGTGGCGATGGCCAGCACACTGGCGGCCACCTCAAGGGAGCCGATGGCGCCGAGCGAGTGACCGATCATCGACTTGATCGAGCTGATCGGGGTCCGGCGGGCGTGGTCGCCGAGCGCGAGCTTGAAAGCCGCCGTCTCGTGCCGGTCGTTCTGCTTGGTGCCCGAGCCGTGCGCGTTGACGTAGTCCACCGCGTCCGCCGGCAGCCGCGCCTCGTCCAGAGCCACCCGGATGGCCTCGGCCATCTCCTTGCCATCGGGACGCAACCCGGTCATGTGGTAGGCGTTGCACCGGGAGGCGTACCCGGAGATCTCCGCGTACACGGTGGCACCGCGGCGCACGGCGTGCCGCAGGTCCTCCAGGACCATGACCGCCGAACCCTCGCCCAGGACGAAGCCGTTGCGCGTGCGGTCGAACGGCCGTGACGCGTGCTCGGGATCGTCGTTGCGCGGAGTCGTCGCCTTGATCGCGTCGAAACACGCCAGGGTGATGGGGGAGATGGGAGCCTCCGCCGCCCCCGCGATCATCACGTCGGCCGCGCCCTCCCGGATCAGCTCGACCGCGTGGCCCAGCGAGTCGAGCCCCGAGGTGCAGCCCGTGGAGATCACCGCGGCCGGGCCCCCGGTCCCGAAGTCCTTCGCCACCTCGGCCGCCAAGGAGCTGGGTACCAGGTACTCGTACAGGTGAGGCACCGCGTACGCGGGGTCGACCAGCCAGTCCCGGCCGCCGTTGCTGACCACCCCGTACTCCGCGTCCAGACTCATGGTGAGGCCGACGGCGCTGCCGATGGAGACACCGGTCCGGGTGGGCTCCAGGGTGTCGGCGAGCCCGCTGTCGGCGACCGCCTCACGGGCGCTGAGGAGCGCGAACTGCGCGGCCCGGTCCAGCCGTCGGACCTCCTGCGGGGTCAGTCCGTGCGTGACCGGGTCGAAGTCCACTTCGGCTGCCACGCGGGAACGAAAGGCTGACGCGTCGAACAGGGACACCGTGCGCGTCGCCGTGCGCCCCTCGGTGATCAACGACCAGAAGTTCTTGGTTCCCACGCCGCCGGGAGCGATCACGCCGATGCCGGTGACGACGACCCGCCGCGTCATCGTCGCCCCTGTGCGGACCCGGGCGTGCCACCCGGCGCGTTCCGACGCCGGCCGCGACGACCAGCTGCTGTCAGTGCCATGGACCCTTCTCTCTCTGTCAGCTCGTGGGCCGTACGTCTCCGGTACGGCGTCGTGCAGACCGAAGGTGACAACCGGGTCTCGACGGGAGCTTGAGTACCGGCTGACCGGGCCGGTCAGCCCGCCAGCCGCAGGGCCGACTCGGACAGGGGCTGTTCCGGAAGGTCGAGCCCGGCGTCCCCGTTGAGGATCGCCTGTTGCAGGCGGTGCAGGGCCGGGGACGGATCCATCGCCAGCTCCTCGCGGATACGGCTGCGCAACCGCTGGAAGGTCTGCAGGGCGTCGCTGCGGCGACCGGCCCGGCACAGAGCCAGCATGTACTGGGCCTGGAACCCCTCGTGGAACGGGTACTGGGCGCACAGGCTGGCCAGGTCGCTCAGCAGCTCGTGGTGCCGGCCGAGCCGGAGATCGGCCTCGACGTGTCGGCTCAGCAGGCTCAGTCGCTGCTCCTCCAGGTGGCGTATCGCCGTGCTCAGCAGCGGTCCCGCCTGGACATCCACCAGCGCCTCGTCCCGCCACAGGGCGAGAGCCCGCCGGAAACAGTCGCTGGCCGTGCGGTAGTCGGCCGCGGCCATCGCCCGGTGGCCGGCCGCCGCCAGCTGTTCGAAGTCGTGGATGTCGATCCGACCGCCGTGCGTGCTCAGGAGATAACCGCTGCCCCAGGTGGCCAGCACCTCTCTGGAGTGCGGACGCGAGGCGGCCACCGGAGCCGGGCCGCCGTGCTCCGCCGCGTCGATGAGGGTACGCAGCCGCAGGATGTAGGTCTGCAACGTCGTCAGGGCGCTGCGCGGTGGCCGCTGTTCCCAGAGTTCCTCCAGCAGGGCCGACACGGACACCGCCTGGTCCGGGCGCAGCGCGAGCAGAGCGAGCACTTTGCGGGGTTTGGCCGCGGTGGGCACGATCGAACGGCCGGCGTGGGTCACCGTCAGCGACCCGAGCACACTGATGTCAGTCATGGTGCCTCCCTGTGGTCCGTGGATGGTTCCGGGAACGCGCGCGACGAGCCGGTCGGCAGTCGCGCCAGATGGCTGCGGAGCAGTACGAGGAATTCCGGGTCGGAATGGAAGAAGTGGCCCCCGGGGACGTCGTGGCAGTCGAACGGACCGGTGGTGCAGCGGGACCAGCCACGCATGGTGGCGTGGTCGGCCATGGGGTCCCGGTCGCCCGCGAAGGCGTACAGCGGCACGGCCAGCGGTTGGTGACGGACCGCGCGCAGGTTCTCGGCCAGCCGCAGGTCGTCGCGGATCAGGTCCAGGGCACGGCGCAGCACTCCGGCCCGGTGGAGCACCTCGGCGGGCATGCCGCCCAGCCGGCCGAGCGCGGCCAGCAGCCGCCGGTCGTCGGCGTCGGCCGTCAAGGGCGGCGGTTCGGCGTGCGGGGGCGGGCAGGCGCCGACCAGCACGGCCAGCGGAGGGTGCCCGAGCCGGCTCCGATGCTGAGCGAACGCGTAGGCGACCAGGGCGCCCAGACTGTGGCCGTAGAGCACATACGGGGTGTGCGGCAGAGGGCCGAGACTGTCGTCGAGTTCGTGGAGCAACTGCTCGTGCCCGGTCACGCGAGGTTCGCGGAGCCGGTTCTCCCGGCCGGGCAGCCGGACGGCGGACAGCTCCCATCGGGGGCCGAGGGCGTGAGTCCACGAGGCGAAGGCGGAAGCCCCGCCGCCCGCGTGGTGGAAGCACAGCAGGCGGACCGGGAAAGCGCGAGGGGGTGGGGCGAGGACAGCGGGAATCATGACGGGCCCCCGACCGAGTGTCCGATGATCGGCCCGGTCCGCCGGTGCGGACCAGGCAGGGTGGTCACACGGTCACGGTGGGGCCTTGACGGGGACTCGACGTCAGCTGGAGCCCACGCGTCCGCCGCCGGTGCCGGCGGTCAGCCGATGAGTACGGCCTCCTCCAGCCTCCCGCCGTGGGCGAGGGCGACCGTGTCCGGGAAGAGCAACGCCTGGTGCAGCTGCCGGATGGGCCGGGTCGGCTCCAGGCCCAGCTCCTCGATGAGCGTGCGTCGCAGCCGGTGGAACGCGCCCACGGCCTCGGCGGTGCGGCCCGCGCGGTGCAGTGCCAGCATCAGCTGGCCGTGCACCCGCTCATGCAGGGGATAGGTGCCGGCCAGCGCGGTCAGCTCACCGAGCAGTGCGAGATGGCCGCCCAGTCGCAGCTCGGCGGAGATCCGCAGTTCGCGGGCGCTCAGACGGTCCGCCTCGAGACGGGCCGACTCGATCTCAAGGGTCCGCCCGTGCCGCGCGTCGGCCACCACGGGACCGCGCCACAGGCTCAGTGCCTCGCCGAGCAGCCGGGACGCGTCGGCGCAGTCGCCGGCCCGGAACGCCCGCTGTCCGCGGGTGAAGAGGTCGTCGAACCGGCCGACGTCCGTGCTGTCCGGGTCGACCGTCAGGAAGTATCCGCCTCGGGAGGTCGTGATCACGTCCTTGGGCCGGGGACCGTCGGGCGGAAGCACCTGCGACAGCCCGCGCCGCAGCTGCAGCACATAGGTCTGGAGCGTCGTCAGCACGCTGCGCGGCGGCGCGGTGCCCCACAGCTCCTCGATCAGGACCTCCGTCTGCACGACGTACCGCGGACGCAGGGACAGCAGAGCCAGGACCTGACGGGGCTTGCCGGCGCTGGGCAGCATGGATCGTCCGTCCACGGTGGCCGACATCGGCCCGAGCAAACCGATCTCCATCTCCACGGCAGGCGTCTCCCTCGGCGACTCGTTCTGGGCAGGTCGAAGTGACGCGCACAGTCTCACAGCGGGTGGACGCAGCGGACAGTGAGATATTCACAAGTTCAAACGTCGGTGTCCCGCAGCTCAGGGGCAGGAGATCCGCAGCAGTTCCCGCACCTCGGCCGCCAGGTCCATGTGCAGGGGGTCGAGCAAGCCGCTGAGGAACAGCTGCCGCATCCGGGAGCGTCGGACCTTGCCGCTGGTGGTTCGGCGGATGGTGCCCGGACGTACCAGCACGATGCTGGGGGAGGGCACCGAGAAGTCGCTGGCGAGCCGCCCCTGGACGATCTCGCCCAGTTGCCCGAGGTCCGGGTCGGCGGTGTGTCCCGGGGCGACTTCCTGGATCACGACGATGTGTTCGTGGTCCGAGTCCACGCTGAACACGGTGGCCGCCCTGCACAGCGGGCTCGCGCTCCGCACCGACTGCTCCAGGTCGTGCGCGTTCAGGTGCCGCCCCTCCGCGATCAGCACGTCCTTCAGCCGTCCGGTGACGAACAGTTCGTCACCGTCCAGCACCCCGAGGTCGCCGGTGCGCAGGAAGCCGGTCTCACCGCCATCGGTCCGGGCGTCGAACGCGGCCCTGGTGTCCAGCGGCCGTCCCCAGTACCCTGCCGCGACACTCGTACCGCGGACCCAGATCTCGCCCGTCTCCCCATCCGGCAGCACGGTGAGGGTCTCTGGCTGCACGATCCGCACCTCGGCGCCGGTCGGCCGTCCACAGCTGACCAGAGTGCGCCGCCGGCCACCGGGGGTCGCGGGTCGCAGCCGTCCTCCCTCCAGCGCCTCGGCGTCCACCGTGCGCTCACCGGCCCCGGGCGTGGGGCCGGTGGCGGTGACCATCAGGGTTGCCTCCGCGAGACCGTAAGCGGGGCGCAGGGTGCCGGGGCGCAGGCCCGCCGCGGCAAACCGCTCGGTGAAGGCGCGCAGTGTCTCCGCCCGGACCGGTTCGGCACCGATCACAGCGGTCTCCAGACCGGACAGGTCCAGCTCGCCGACGCTTTCCGGCGGCACTCTGCGCACACACAGGTCGTAGGCGAAGCCCGGTGCCGCCGTGGCGGTCACTCCGTGGTCATCGATCATGCGCAGCCAGCCGAACGGCTCCTTGGCGAAGGCCCAGGGCGCCATCGTCACGCCCCGCGCGCCGAGCCACAGCGGGTGCAGCAACTGTCCGATCAGCCCCATGTCGTGGTGCAGCGGGAGCCAGCCGCCGATCACGCTCCCGTCGTGAGTGCCGAACGCACGGCTGATCGCCTCCTGGTTGGCCAGCAGGCTCTGCTGGCAGACCATCACACCCTTCGGCTCCCCGGAACTGCCGGAGGTGTACTGGATCAGCGCGATCTCCCCGGCCCCGGCCCCGGCGGCGGGGCGTCGCCAGTCACCGGGGTCCGCCGACACCCCGTTGTCCACCGCCAGACACGGGACGCGCTCCTGGCCCGTCCAGGCCAGCAGCCGCGACAGCTCCGAGCCGCTGGCCCGGTCGGACAGGACGGCGTCGACCCGGGCGTCCTTGAGGATGCGCTGCAACCGCTCCGCCTGATGTCGCCCGCCGCCCGGCGACACCGGGATGGCCGTCGCCCCCGCGTACCAGCAGGCGAGCAGGCTCTCGGCGACATGCCTGGCGCTGCTCAGAGCCACCAGGACACGGGCCGGGCGGTGTCGCAGGCCCTGCAGCGTGGCCGCGAGAGAGCGGGCGGCGGAGTCGAGCATCCCGTACGTCACCCGCTCGGGCTCGGCCGTGCCGCCGTCCACCGGGAGGTTGAGGTAGGCGACACGGTCGCCGAGGGACTGGGCCCGTTCCCACATGAGTTCCGCGAAGCTCCGGTAGTCAGCCACTGCAGGCCCCTTCCGATCCGGTTCGGGAGACGACCGGAGTCTCGCCCGCGGCGCTCGCGTGCCTCTTGAACACCACTGGTGCACGGGTCACCGATCGCTCGGCCGGCCCTGGAGAACGGGCGGAGCCTACGCGGCGCGGGGCTGGATCCGGGCAGGCCGGTACTCCCGCAGATACTCCGCGAGGGATTCCTGCCACGGGCGCTGGTGCGCGGCCGCCCTGCCCGGGAGCGTCCCGGTCAGCGCCGTGCGGGCCGGCCGGCTCGCCGCCACATGGGTCTGCTCCCGCTGCGGGGTCACGGGCACGTCCAGGTCCGCGAGCCGTACGGCCGTCGCCGCCACCTCGTACCAGGAGGCCGTGCCGCGGTTGACGGCGTGATGGACGCCGCTCACGGCGCCGTCCTCCAGCATGGCGAACGTCATGCGGGCCAGGTCGACGGTGTAGGTGGGGGACATCACCACCGAGTCGACCACCTGCAGCGGCTCACCCGCGTCGGCCTTGCGCAGGATGCGGTCCACGAAGCACGGGCGGATGCGGGCCACGGGCGGCGGGGGCCCGAACAGGCCCGCGGTGCGCAGCACGAGGTGACGCGACGCTCCCAGACAGGTCTCCAGCTCCCCGGCCCGCTTCGTGATCCCGTACGTCAGGGTGGGCCGGGTGGGGGCGTCGGGCGCGTAGCTGTCCGCGCTCGTGCCGTCGAAGACGAAGTCGGTGCTGATGTACACCGAGACCGCGCCCAGCCGCTCGCAGGCCCGGCTCACCCAGCGGGCGCCGAGCGCCTGGATCTCGTAGGCCATGCGCGGATGCGTCTCACAGAGGTCCGCCGGGAGCAGCGCGGCGGCGTTCACCACGGCGTCCGGTGCGGTGGCGCCGAGGTACTTCTCCACCGACAGCGGATCGGTCACATCGAGTTCTTGACGGGCCGGGAACAGGACGTCGATGCCCATGAGTTCGCCCGCCACCCGGCGGAGTGCCGTACCGAGCAGTCCTCCGGCGCCGATCACCACGACTCGCACAGGATCACCTCATCTGGTCGTCAGGCCGGGCCTCGGTCGCCCGGAGCGGTACCGAGCCAAACGCCCGGCACTCGCGCCGGGTTGGAAGCGCGTTAGAGCCAGGGATCCCTGGACTCCCTTGAGCAAAGCCCGAGTTGGGGTACGCCTTTGTGCTGATGTTGTCGCGCGCCGGGCGTCGTATCGTCGGTGGCCGACCGCCGGCCATGGTGGCTGGATCCGGCTTGCGCCCCTCCCGTTCCGGAGGCGAGCGCGCCGCGTCGACATCGTCTTCTCCGAGGAGCACCCATGAAAAAGACGTTCCTGTCCGTGGCCAGTGCGTTGGCCGTCGCCACGGGGGCGATGACAGCCGCGGTCCCGGCGAACGCGGCGACCCTGTGGACCGTCGGCCCCGGCCAGAGCATCCAGGCGGCCGTGGACGCGGCCCGGCCCGGCGACACGATCCAGCTGGCCGCCGGCACCTATCGGGAGAGCGTCGAGGTGGAGAAGAACGACATCACCATCAAGGGCGCCGGCTCGGGCGCCGACGGCACGGTCCTGGAGCCGCCTGCCACCTTTCCCGCCAACCACTGCGGTGACCACCAGGCCGGGATCTGCTTCCGCGGCACGGTGGACGGCACCGACGGCCCCACCTCGCACGCCACGAGCTTCATCAGCGGCGGCCGGGTGACAGGGGTGCGTATCGACGGCTTCGCGGTCGGTATCTCGCTCTCCGCGACCGACGGCACCGAGGCCGACGGCAACACCATCCTCAACAGCACGTCCTACGGAGTGACCGACACGGTCTCGAAGAACAGCACGATCAGCTCGAACGCCCTCAGCGACGTGGGCCGCGCCGCGATCTACATCGGCAACTACAACATCCCCGCGTCACACACCGTCGTAACCCGTAACGCGGTGGCCCGCTCCGCCTACGGCATCTCGTCCTACGACAGCTCCGGCGTCGACGTGAACCACAACACGGTGACCGGCAGCTGTTCGGGCTTCTTCTCGTTCTCCGACAGCCTGCGGGTTCCCGGCGGCGAACTCCTGGACGTCGCGGACAACGCCTTCTCCGCCAACAACGCCGACTGCCCCGGCCAGTACGGCTTCCCCGAGGCCGTCCAGGGAGCGGGCGTCATCCTCGTGGGAACGACCGGTGCCACTGTCGAGCACAACGCGATCTCGGACAACGTGGGCCCCGACCGGCTCTCCGGTGGTGTCGTGATCGTCAGCAGCCAGGTCTACGACCCCGCCGACCCCACCGTGCAGGGGGACCTGGCCATTACCGCGAACGCGCTGCACGGCAACGGGCCGGACGACATCGTCTGGGACGGCGCCGGCAGCGGGATCGCCTTCTCGCAGAACAGCTGCGGAACCTCGTCACCCACCGGACTGTGCTCCGCCTCCTGACACCTCGGTCCTGAACCCGGCCGCCCGGGCCGTACCGGGCGGCCGGATGCTGTCACGTTCCGCCGGTGGGTGCCCGCCCCGCGGCGGCCGCCGCCAGGATCGCCGCCGTCGCGTGTCCGGTACCGGACATCGCCGTGAGCGCCCGCTGCAGGGCCTGCGCCCGCGCCCGGTAGGACGGATCATGCAGGACGGTGGCCACCGCCCGGCGCAGCATCGGCACCGTGGGAGTGTCGGTCCGGAGCGAGATACCCGCTCCGGCCCACACCACCCGGGCGTTGGTCTCCATCCGGTCCTCACTGGTCCCGGACACGACCAGCGGCACCCCGTGCGACAGGGCGTGCTGGACACCGCCGTAGCCGCCGTTGGTGACCAGGACGTCGGCCAGCGGCAGCATCGCGCCGTACGGGACGAAGGGCGCGAGGAGCACATGGGCGGGCCGCCGCCCGGCGGGCAGGACGGTGTCGGGATCGTGTCCGCTCGTCGTGGCCACCACCAGGACGTCCTTGTCGGCCAGGGCCTCGATGGTGGGCAGCAGCAGCCGGGACAGCCCCGTCGCTATCGTCCCCTGGGTGACGAAGACCACCGGCCGGCCGGCCGCGCGGGCGCGCAGGACCTCCGGCCACCATGCAGGCCGGGGGGCCGTGACATCCTCCTCCGGCTGTGTCGGACCGATGAACTGCACCGACGCGGGCAGATCGCTGCGGGGGTACTCGAACTCCGGCACTCCCGTCTGGAGATAGCGGTCGCAGGTCCGTACGACCCAGTCGACGCTGTATCCACCCAGGGCAGGCAGCCCCATGTCCGCCCGGATGCGCCCCAGCACCCGTTGGCGCTCCCGGTAGACGATTCCGTACAACAACCAGTTCATGAACCGGTTCCGCAACCGCCCGGGCATGGACGACGACGGCCGCCAGCCGAGTCCGAACGGCGCGGTGTCCCTGCTGGACAGGTTCAGCGGACCCGCGGAGAACGCCACCCGGGGGACACCCCGTTGTTCCGCCACCAGAAGCCCGGCGCGGAAACTGTGGTCCGAGACGACCACGTCGGGCCGAAAGGCGTCGAAGGTGAGGGCCAGTTCTCTCGCGTACGCCGGAATGGGTTTCAGGAACAATTCCAGCACCAGCCTGTTGAGACCCGAGAATCCGCGCCCCTTCCCTCCGTTCCGGGCGAGCGTGTTCCCGAATTCCGTCCCGGCCAGGGCCGGGACCAGACGGGCCCCGGTGCCGTTGACGGCCTCCTCGAATTCCGGTCCGGTGTACCAGGCCACTTCGTGCCCTCTGTCCACCAGTTCCTTGACCAGGGGGAGGGTCGGTCGTACGTGGGCGGCCATCGCGGCGGTCGTGAACAGTACACGTGTCATGGTTGTCCGGCCCTTCACACGGTCCAGCACGGGAAAGGGCCCGGCCTGCCTGAGCAGACCGGGCCCTGGCGAAGCGGTGCTACTGCGTGGCGAGTTCTGCCCGCACCGGCTTGATGATTTCGTCCGTCAGCCATTGCGCGACCCCCTGCGGGTAACCGCGGGGCAGGCTCAGCACGATGTGGTCGAGACCGGCGTGGACGAGTTCGAGAACGGTCCGGCGGGACGCCGCGATGTCGTCGTAGGAGACCACGACCTGGACCGAGCGGCTGATCTCGGACGGATCCCGGCCGATGGCCGCACAGTGCTCGTCCAGCACCCGGGCGCGCTCGGCGATGTAGTCGACCTGGTTGTGGGGCGGGCCGGGGATGTTCCAGATGTCGGCGTGCTCGGCCACCAGCCGCAGCGTCCGGTTGCCCCAGCCGCCGATGAGCAGGGGCGGCCCCGACTGCTGGACCGGCTTGGGCTCGTTGCGGTTGGCCTTGAGCGTGTAGTAGCGGCCCTCGAAGTCGAACTCCTTCTCGGTCCACATGCGCTTCAGTATGGTGACGGTCTCTTCCAGGCGCGCGATGCCCTCGCCGGGTGGTACCAGGGTGAGACCGTATGCCTCGTACTCGGCGACCGCGGGGTTGTCCCCGGCGATACCGCCGGCCCCCGCGGGCTGGTGTGTGCCGCCCACGCCGATACCCATGACCAGACGGCCCCGGGACACCACGTCGACCGTGGTGGCGATCTTGCCCAGCACGGCCGGCTGGCGGATGCGGTTGCTGGTGACCAGAAGCCCCAGCCGAAGGCGGCGCGTCTGGGCGGCGAGCGCGGCCAGGAGCGTCCAGCCCTCGTAGATCTTCCCGTCCTTCGGACCCGCCAGCGGCAGCATGTGGTCCCACAGCCAGGCGTGTTCGATCTCGGGAATCCCGTCGGCCTCCAGCCACACCCGGAGGATGTCGTCGTAATCGACGTGCATGGGGGTGGTCTTGAGGCCGAAAGTTACTCGTTTGGGCTCACTCATGTGAACGTGCGTCTTTCCTGTGAGGGAAGCGATGAGGGGTTGCCGCGGCCGGGCCGATCACTTCCGGCCAGGGTGAATCCATTGGTCCGCGCGCTGCTGGACCCAAGCGGGAATGCCCCGCTCGTGGGCGATACCTTTTCTGAGGACAGCGAGATTGTGGTAGATGGAGATGTCCGACGGATGGTTCCCCGCGGGCTCGTCGTCCGGGGCGAGTTCGCAGCGGTGCAGGTCGTCGATGAGGTCCTTGAGCATGCCGGTCGTGGTCGCCGCGGAGCCCGGGGGCAGTTCACCGCCGAACTCGGGCCAGTACGCGGTGTGCAGATCCTCGATGACGTAGAAGCCGCCGGGCCGCACATAGGGGAACAGGGTCTCGTAGCTGGTCCGCACATGCTCGTTCACATGACTGCCGTCGTCGACGACGATGTCGAACGGGCCGGCCGTCTCCCCGAGTTCACGCAGGAACGCCGGGTCGTTCTGGTCGCCGCGCACGGTCCGGATGCGGGGGCCGGTGACCCCGGGCTTGGCGAAGATGTCCAGCCCGTGGACCAGGCCGCGCGGGAAGAACCGCTGCCACATGTACAGCGATTCACCGCCCAGCGACTCCGAGTCGTAGCCGCCGATGCCGATCTCCAGGATGCGCACCGGGTCGTGGCGCAGCGGACCGAAGTGGTGCTCGTAGTGAGGCGTGTAGAAGTGCAGCGCGCCCCACTTGTCCGACCCGTAGCGTGCCGCCAGTTCGTCGAGGCTCACCGGCGGGTTGGAAGCCGCCGAGATCACCGCCTGCACGGCCCGGAACAGGATGGTCATCCGCGCCATGCCCAGTGCCGCCCGCTGCTCCTGGGAGAGCGCGGCGCGCTGGATGACCTTGTCCGGCCACAACGGACTGAACTCGTTGTCCTGACCGGTCCACGGCCAGGTGACCACATGCACGTCGCGGCTGTCCGACCGCACGCCTTCCCGTGTCGGGTACAACAGGCGGACCAGGTCGGTCAGTTCGTAGCGGACGTCGGCCAGAACGGCGTCGGAGCCGCCCGGCTCCAGGGACATCCGGCCCTCCTTGAAGGAGACCAGATGACGGAAGAGCTCGCCGCGGAACTCCATCGTCAGGTTGAGAGCCACGTCGCTGACGTCGTCGGGCGCCGAGGCCCGGATGCGTATCTCGTCGGCCAGCAGGTCCGCGACCCGGTCCGGCCCTGCCTCCACGATCGTCTGTTGCAGCTGGTCGTACCGGCCGCCGGCCGCCACGACCAGCTGGTCCACCGTGCCCCATGGCGTGATGTCCACCACCGTGAATCCCTCGCTTCCCCTGCCGGGTGAGAACGGATGTGACGTGCTGTGGATGAGGGGTGCCGCGCACCCTGCGGGCACGGGGACCGGTCGGCCGGTCTCCTGAGACAGACTGGCAGCCTCACCTCGAATGACGCTTGAGTCGTGCTGGGCGGGCTCAGCCGAGCGCGGCCCGGGCCGGCACGGGATGCGGCCACCGCTCGGTGTGCCGCCGGTACCAGGCGACGGTGTCCGCCAGGCCGCGGTCGAAGGCCACAGCCGGGGCGTAGCCGAGGTCCCGCCGGATCTTGGCGTCGTCCAGTGCGTACCGCTGGTCGTGCCCCTTGCGGTCTGTCACCCGCCGGATCAGCGACGCGTCCGCGCCGCACAGCCGGGCGAGCTGCTCGGCCAGCTCCAGATTGGTGCGGGCGTTTCCGCTGCCGATGTTGTAGATCTCGCCGGCCCGCCCGCCTTCCAGGACCAGCTGGATCGCCCGGCAGTGGTCGTCGACGTGCAGCCACTCCCGTTCGTTGGAGCCGTCGCCGTACAACGGCACGGGCAGGCCCGCGAGCAGCCGGGTGGTGAACAGCGGCACCAGCTTCTCCACGTCCTGGTACGGGCCGTAGTTGTTGGAGCAGCGGGTCACCCGCACGTCGAGTCCGTGCGTGCGCCAGTAGGAGCGGGCCGCCAGGTCGGACCCCGCCTTGGACGCCGCGTACGGCGAGTTGGGCTCCAGCGGCCGGTCCTCCGTCCAGGAGCCCTGCGCGATGGAGCCGTACACCTCGTCGGTGGAGACATGCACCACGCGCCCCACCTCGCAGGCCAGCGCCGCCTCCAGCACGGTCTGGGTGCCCAGGACGTTGCTGCGGAAGAAGGCCGCGGCGGCGTCTCCCAGGGACCGGTCCACGTGCGTCTCCGCCGCGAAGTGCACGACCGCGTCGTACCCGGGCAACAAGGAGCGCAGCAGCGGCAGATCGCACACATCGCCCTCGACGAACCGCAGCCTGGGATGCGCGACGGGCAGGTTGGCACGGTCGCCCGCGTAGGTGAGCGCGTCCACCACCGTGACCCGCGCCGACTCGTATCCGCGATAGCCGCCGGCCAGCATGGTCCGGACGTAGTGCGAGCCGATGAAACCGGCGCCGCCGGTCACGAGCACCTTCATGCCGCCACCACCACGGTGGAGTGGTCGCCCACGATCAGCCGCTGCTGGGAGCCTGACGCACAGCTGACGGTGGCGCCCCTGCCGATGACCGAGGCGTGCACCCCGCTCACCCCCGTGACCCGGGCGCCGTCCAGGGCGATCGAGTAACCGAGCCCGGCGTCCTGGATGACACAGCCCCGGCCGATGGACGTGTGCGGCCCGATCCGGCTGTCGCAGACCGTGCTGCGTGCTCCGATGATCGCGGGGCCCATGATGTACGACCGGCACACGCGGGCACCGGCCTCCACCACCACCTGGCCCAGCAACCGGCTGTCCTCGTCGACCTCACCGGTGATCTCGCGAGTGAGTTCGTCGAGCATGTCCCGGTTGCACTCCAGCACGTCCTCCAGACGTCCGGTGTCGCTCCAGCGCCCCGAGTACTCGGTGGCACGCACGAGATGTCCGTGCTCGATCAGCCACTGGATCGCATGGGTGATCTCCAGCTCCCCGCGCCCGCTGGGCCTGATGGCGGCCACCGCTTCGTGGACGGCGGCGGTGAAGAAGTACACACCGACCACCGCGAGGTCGGAGCGGGGTGACACGGGTTTCTCCTCCAGGCGGGTCACGGTGCCGCCCGGGTCGGTCTCGGCGACGCCGAACTGCCGCGGATCGTCGACCTTGCGCAGAACGAGCTGGCAGGCCGGCCGGCGCAGGCGGAACTCCTCGGCGATCTCGGCCACCCCCTGGCTCAGGATGTTGTCGCCGAGGAACATGACGAAGTCGTCGTCCCCCAGGAAGTCCCGCGCGAGGGACACACAGTGGGCCAGACCGAGCGGCTGCTCCTGGGGGATGTAGGTGATCCGCGCCCCGGACCGTTGGGCACCGCCCAGCGCGTCCGCGATCTCCCGGCCTCGCCGGCCGACCACGATGCCGATCTCCGTCACCCCCAGCTCGGCCACGCGAGCCAGGACGTGTTCGAGGACCGGACGGTTGGCGATGGGCATGAGCTGTTTGGGCATGGAGTGGCTGAACGGCCGCAGGCGGGTGCCCGAACCGCCCGACAGGATCAGGGCCTTCATGCGTTTCTCCTCACTGCACTGCTGGGACCCACGGCGTGGACGCGCAGAGGATGCGGGCCGTCGGTCGTGAATCCCTCGAGAACCGTCGCTCGGTCGGCCCTGGACCGCGACGCGAGGCAGGACGGGGACGTTGGCCCGCCACCGACGACAACCAGGAGTCAGGCATGGCAGATCTGTTCGACGAAGTGAAACTCGGTGCGCTCACCCTGCCGAACCGCATCGTGATGGCCCCGCTGACCCGCAACAGGGCCGATCGCCAGGGCGTGCCGTCTCCTTTGACGGCGACCTACTACGCGCAGCGGGCCTCGGCCGGGCTCATCATCAGCGAGGGCATCCAACCGAGCGCTGCCGGGCAGGGTTTCTTCGCCACTCCCGGACTGCACACCCGGGAGCAGATCGCCGGGTGGCGCCACGTCACCGACGAGGTGCACACGGCGGGCGGCCGGATCTACGCCCAGCTCATGCACGCGGGCCGGATCAGCCATCCCGCCCTGCTGCGGGGCCGGCCGGGCTCGGGCGCCGACGGCATCCCGCTGGCGCCGTCGGCGATACGGCCCACCGGCGCGGCCAAAACGTACGAGGGGCCTCGGGAGTTCGTCACGCCCCGCGCGATGACGAGCGCGGATCTGGCCCAGACCGTACGGGACTTCGCCGACGCGGCCCGCAACGCGATGACCGCCGGGTTCGACGGGGTGGAACTGCACGGCGGCAGCGGCATGTTGCTGCATCAGTTCCTGGCCCCCAGTGCCAATGCGCGCACCGACGCCCACGGCGGTTCCATCGCGGGCCGGATCCGCTTCGTCGCCGAGGTGACCGAGGCGGTGGCCGAGGCCGTCGGCGCCGACCGTGTCGGGCTGCGGGTCTCACCGCACAACACGTTCAACGACATCGCCGAGCCCGACGCCGAGGAGCTGTACCCGGCCCTCGTCGACGCCGTGGCCGCGGTGGGCATCGGCTACCTGCACGTGTACGAGACCCTCGACCGGACCGGCACCCGGCGGCTGCGCGACCGCTGGCCCACCACGTTCATCCTCAACCCGCATGCCGCGGACCGCCGGACGCCGGCGTCCTCGGAGGAGGCGCGTGTCGTCCTGCGGCAGGACGCCGGCGACCTGATCTCCTTCGGCAGGCTGTTCATCTCCAACCCCGACCTGCCTCGGCGGGTGCGCGACGGCCTCCCGCTGACCGAACCCGACCCCACCACGTTCTACGGCGGCGACGCGCACGGCTACGTCGACTACCCCGCCCACCGGGGACAGCCGACGTAGCGCCGCGCAGGCTCCGTGCGCGGGTCACAGGGTGAAGCTGTCCTCCTTGAGGATGTCCTGATGGATCTGCTGGAGGTCTTCCGACGGCTCGATGCCGAGCTGGTCGCTGAGCAGGCGCCGTGCGTGCCGGAAGGCCTCCAGCGCCTCGGCACGCCGGCCCGACCGTTGCAGGGCGATCATGAGCTGGGCATGCAGCCACTCGTGATAGGGGTTCGCCATGATCAGCGATTTCAGCTCCGCCACCAGCTCCCGGTGGCGGCCCAGACGCATGTCCGCCGCCAGGCTCAACTCCCGTGCCAGGTTGTGCTTCTCTTCCAGCCGGGCGGCGTAACGGCGCAGCACGGGCCCTTGGCAGACATCGGCCAGCACGGGGCCCGTCCACATCGATCTGGCGCGGGCCAGCAGGCAGGCGGCCTCCTCGGCCCGGCCGCCGTCCAGCAGCGCACGTCCGCGGTCCACGCACCGCTCGAACTCCGTGGAGTCGAGCTGGCCCGGATCGACCGACAGCCCGTACCCCGGGGGCACGGTCCGCACGGCCCGGTCGTCGTGCGCCGTGCTGCCGGAGGGGCGCAGCAGGCGGCGGATCTGGTAGATGTACGTCTGCGTCGTCGTGACCGCGCTGGGCGGGGGGACATCCCCCCACAGTTCCTCGATGATCGAGTCGCGTCTGACGACCCGGTCGGAGCACAGCAGCAACAGGGCCAGCACCTGGCGGACCTTGGCCGCGCGGGGGGTGCGGGGTTCGTCGTCGACGGTGACGGAGAACGGGCCGAGCACTCGGTACTGCGTCATGGTGCGACGCCCCTTTCGGAGAGCGGGTCTCAGGCGCCGGCGGGCCGGGCCGACCGCCGCCAGTACGCGCCGAACCTGTCGACCCGCTCGATCTCGTCCGTGATGCCGTGGGCCGCGCGGTAGTCGTGCACCGCGGAGGCACAGGTGGGCAGCCCGAAGTCGTCGACGATGACGAAGCCGCCGGGGGACAGCTTCGGGTACAGGTGGGTCAGGGCGTCCATGGTGGAGTCGTACAGGTCCCCGTCCAGCCGCAGCACCGCCAACCGCTCGATCGGCGCCGTGGGCAGGGTGTCCTTGAACCAGCCGGGCAGGAACCGGACTTGGTCGTCCAGCAGGCCGTAGCCGCGGAAGTTCTCCCGCACCTCCTTCAGCGAGACACCCAGCACCTCGTTGTATTTGTGCAACTGCATCTGGAAGTCCCGGCCGCCGCTGTTCTCGTCGGCGACGGGCATGCCCTCGAAGGAGTCGGCCGCCCACACGAGACGGTCCGTGACGCCGTACGCCTTGAGAACGGCGCGCAGCAGGATGCACGCCCCGCCGCGCCAGACACCCGTCTCGGCGAAGTCGCCGGGAACTCCGTCGGCCAGTACCCGCTCCGCGCACGCCTGGAGGTTGTCCAGGCGCTTGCCTCCGATCATGGTGTGGGCGTTGACCGGCCAGTCCTCGCCGCTCTCCCGTCGCTCGGCCACGAAGACTCCGCGGGGCGGGGCGGACTCGCCGGGCAGGGTCGGGGTGGCCTCGTTCGGCGGGTCGTTGTAAAGGACACCCGACAGGGCCTTCTTCATCAGGTCCAGGTACAACGTCCGCACAGCCGCCTCGGTGCTCATGGAGATCCTCCCGTTGCCGATGTGAATTCGGAAACGCTAGGAAAGTCCGCTCGCACTGGCCTACAAGAGCACTCAGGCGCCGGTCGAGACGGTGTCGAGGGGAGGTTGGGATGCTGCCCGGCCGACAGAGGGACCCGGACGCGCCGGGTGCCGTGGGACGGAGGTGCTTCCCGTGCGGGAGTTGGAGATAGAAGGCGCGTGGCTGTACACGCCGCGCATTCATCATGACGTACGCGGCAGTGTGCTGGAGTGGTTCAGCGGCCGCGAGTTCGCGCGGGACGTGGGGCACCCCCTCCCGGTGGCCCAGGCCAATTGCCCGGTGACGCGCCGCGGCGGCGTGCGCGGGATCCACTATGCGGACGTGCCTCCGGGACAGGCGAAGTACCTCACGTGTGTGAGCGGGGCGCTTCTCGACGTGATCGTGGACGTCCGGGTCGGCTCGCCGACGTACGCGCGATGGGTGGCGGTGCGCCTGGACGACCGCGACCGTCAGGCCGTGTACCTGGCGGAGGGGCTGGGCCACGCGCTCATGGCGCTGACCGAACAGGCCACAGCCGTCTACCTGTGCTCGACGCCCTACACCCCCGAGCGGGAACACGGCATTCATCCGCTCGACCCCGACATCGGCATCGACTGGCCCGACGACGTGACTCCCCTGCTGTCCGAGAAGGACGCCGCTGCGCCGTCACTGGCCGAGGCGCACCGGCTCGGTCTGCTGCCGTCCTACGCGGACTGCCGGGCGTACGCCGACCACCTCCGTGGCGTCCAGCGGACCGAGGATCCCGCCGTCCCCTGACATCCGGCGGTGCGGCGGACCGGGTCGAATCCCGCTCCAGTCCTTCTCGAATGGCGCTTGAGCGGCGGTCGAGCGGGCGGCGGGCCGGTGGTCGGGTGGTACGAGGCGTGTCAGGATCGGCGTGGAGGCGGACGGAGGACGGGTCCGTATCGCCCCGGTCATCGCATAATCCGGGGGAGTTCATGCGAAGCGGCGTCCATGTTCAGGTGGCATCCGTCTACCGCCCGACCGGTCTGCGCCCGACCGGTGAGCAGTTCGAGTTCTGGCACCTGTGGGACGCTCCCGGAACCGAGCGGGTGCATACGGCGTTCCGCGATCAACTCGGGGAGATGCTACGGCAGTCCGAGCGGGCCGCCCGCCGACGTACGGCCGCCGGTGACATCCCGGCGGGGCTGCGCGCACAGGTCAACGCGGGCCTGTCCCGGCTCCATCTGGGCGACGGCCTCGGTGCCTCGGCTGAACTCGCGGGGGCGCTGTCCACGGCGCGCGAGCAGGCCGCTCGCTGGGAGGAGGGCTACGCCTGCTACGCCCTGGGCACCCTGCACCGGACGGCAGGGGAGTGCGGGGCGGCCACCGCGCAGCTGGCCGCCGCCGAGAGCCTCTTCCGCAGCTGCGGGGACGTCAGGGCCTGCGGTCATGTCCGCCTGGCTCTCGCGGTGGTGGCGTCCGAGGTCAGGGGGTCCGACTCCCGTCAGCACCTGCTGGCCGCCGTGGACGCCTTCCGGGTCTCGGGCGAGAGGGGCGGCACGCTCATCGCCCTGTGGATGCTGTCCGCCCTCGATACCGGCCGGACCACCGCCGCGGTCGGCCGGGCCCGAGCCGGCGGCGGACATCTGCCGGGGTCGTGGCCGACCGGGTCCCTTCCGCCCGCCGGACGGCACGAGCGGGAGCCGGACCGGCCGGCGGCGAGCCTGCAGGCCCTGACCCGGCGCGAACGAGAGGTGGCATGGCTGGTCGCCTCGGGCATGACCAACCGGCAGATCGCCGAGCGCATGAACATCGGGGAGCGCACTGTCGACACCCATGTCCAGCACATCCTGGCCAAGTCGAACTGCGCCACTCGAGTCCAGGTCGCCGTGCTGGTGGCGGCCGGCTACGGCTAGCCGGTCCGCGAGCGCCCCTCCAGGCCTGCTCCAGCCGTGCGGCGGATCCTGCCGGCCGGACCACGAGAAGACGTGGATCGGCATGGAGGTGACGTCGTGGCGCGCGATGAACTCTGGCACGACCGGCTGTGGCGGTTTCTGAACTCGCCCGTCGGCCGGGGGATGGCCGCTCTCGGAGTGCTGTTGGGCCCGCTTGACATCCGCGTGCTGGGCTGTGCCCGTGGCCATGTCCCGGAAGCGGACGGGACGCCGTACCCGTACCATCCCGAACGGGTGCGCTCGGACATCCCGCTCAGCCGTCTGGAGCGGGAACTCGCCCGGCAGTTGCGTCCCGACCGGAGCCGGCGCGGTCGGCGGGCGCCGGAGGACCGGGGGCGGGGTGGGACCTAGCGTGCGGCGACGGGTCAAGGGATCCAGCCGGCCTCCGTGGCGCGCAGTATCGCGTCCACGCGATTGCGGGCACCCAGCTTCACCACTATGGCCGTCAGGTAGTTGCGCACGGTGCCGGTCGACAGGTTCAGCGCGGCGGCGATCTCGGTCGGGGCCGCGCCCGACGCCGCGTGTCGCAGCACCTCCAGCTCCCGCGGTGTGAGAGGCGTGTCGTATGCGTGCCAGGCGGCGAGCGCGAGTTCGGAGTCGATGACCCGCTGGCCCGCCGCCACGCGTCTGATGGCGGAGGCGAGTTCGGCCGGTGGCGCGTCCTTGAGCAGGTAGCCGCCGACGTTGGTGGCCAGGGCACGCCGTAACGTACCGGGCCGGTCCAGACTGGTCAGGATGAGGGTGCGGCAGGACGGCAGTTGTTCGTGCAGGTGGGCCGCGGCCGAGAGTCCGTCGAGGTCCGGCAGATCGATGTCGATGACGGCCACGTCGGGTTTGTGCCGCAGGGCCACCGGAACGATCTCCGAACCACTCGACACGTCCGCGACGACCGTCATGTCGTGCTCCAGTTCGATCAGGGCGATCAGGGCGCCGCGGACCATCTGCACGTCCTCGGCCAGGAGAATACGGAGTTGCATGGAGCTGATCCCTCTCAACAGGGTTCCGTACACGAAGGCGTTCGGGACGGACGCTGTGGGTGGACCGCCACGGGTGGGACGGTCCTTCAGGCAACGGTGGAGTCCTGGGAGGCCGGGGCCCGCGAGCCCTCGGTGTACTGGCCGGCACGCGCCGGCACTTCGACCACCAGTTCGAACTCGTTGTCTCCGGTGAGGCGCGTGGTCAATGTGCCGTGCAGGGCGGAGAGCCGGTCCGTGAGGCTGGCCAGACCGGTGCCGCCGACGGGGTGCGGGCTCGGGAGGAGGGTGGTCGCTCCGTTGTTGCGGATGCAGAGCCGGACGTGGCCTGTCACGGAGCCGATTGCCGCCGTGGTGATCCGGCACCGGGTCGCCTTGCTGTGCCGCAGTACGTTGGTGGCCGCTTCCCGCACCACGATCGCCAGGGCCGTGTCGGCCTCCGGGGACAGTGGGCCGTGCTGGAAGTCGATCTCGGTGCGGATCTGCGCCGCGGCCAGCGCGGTCTGCACCTGCCGGGCCTCCGTGGCGAGGGACAGTTGACGGTAGCCATGGGCCATGCCGCGGACATCGGCGAGTGTCTGCCGGCAGATGTCGAGGATCTCCGTGAGCTCGGCATGGGCCTCGTCGGGCCGCGTGCCGACGAGACGGTTGGCCAGTTCGGCCTTGAGCGTGATGGCGGAGAGCTTGAAGCCCAGGAGGTCGTGCATGTCGCTGGCGAAGCGTAACCGCTCCCGCACCACGGCCAGCCGAGCCAAGTCCTCTCGTGCGGTGATCAGTTCGGTCACCAGCTTGGAGAGGTGCGAGAGCCCGTAGACGATCAGGCCGATCACCGCGGTCGAGGTGCTCAGGTACACGATGTCGAGCACATCGGACCCGAGTGCGAGGCCCGGTACCACGATGCTGACGACGACGGTGGCGAACAGGACCCACGACAGGACACCCGGGACCAGCAGCAGGACGGAGCCGGCCAGGAATCCCGCCATGCCGCCCCATTCCTGCTTGACGACCAACAGCGGGAGATAGGTGACGAGCGCCTGCAGGACGAGCGAAGCCGCGCGGCGGGCCGGGGGCCAGTGTGTCGCCGAGGGCGAGGAGTGCTGGATCTGCAGCGTGACCGCCGCCGCCAGGGCGGCCGCGCACCAGGGCACCGCGTGGGGCGAGGGGCGCTCACTGAGCACATCGAGAAAGATCACGGCGGAGAAACAGGCCAGCACGACGAGCAGAATGCTGCGAGCCAGCCTGGGAGCCGGAATGTCATGATGGCTTGAGAAAGATGGAATTCCGCTGCCGACAGACCCAGAAAGCCGCATTTCCGCTGGGTGATGCGACACGTCCGCTCTCCCTCCCCCGTCCCGTTACAAAGTACCACCATCGTTGTGGCTGCAATCAGTTGTTCCGGCGGCGGTACAACAGCCCTTGCTGCACGGGGTGTTGTACCGCCACGGCACATGGATCGCGGACGCGGGGGCCGGTTGAGGTAAGAATTTGGTTGATCCCGTCCAAGCGGTGAGAATTCTCCCGCGGCGGAGGGAACTTTCCGTTTATGGAGGGCCGACGAACGGTTCGTGAAAGGACCAGGTCCGTCGCTATCCGTCCCGGCCCCGCACGGACGGTTCGCCGGTGGCGATCATGCCGCTGGCGGCGAGAAAAGCCAGGACCGCCGCCGTGGACGGAGGCGCTTCGTCAGCGCCCGTGATGTCCGCTACCTGTGCCGGCATCCGGAGCGACTCGACGATCCGCAGCGCGTCGGGCAGGTGCAGGACCACCTGGTGCATGGTCAGCGGAGAGTGCAGGACGTGCGCGACCCCCTGGCGGCGCAGCGCGACGGAGCGGGCCAGCACCACGGTCCCCTGCTCGGGCAGCAGCCGGGGCCGGAACAGGGCACGCGGTGACAGCGGAACCACGGAGAGCAGGGCACGGCCCGTCGGCGTGGCCAGCGAACGGACGAGCAGCCCTTCGACCGTGCGGAACAACCGCTGGATCTCCTGGCGTTGGGCACAGGTGAGGCCCGCCAGCACGTTCTCCAGCCGGATCGGCCCCAGGCACAGCCGGTACAGGGCCATTCCGATGGAACCGGTCGGATCCGTCAGCCGCAGGGCGACTTCGGTGCTGCGCAGTTCGACCGGCTGTCCCGAGGGCGGCGCCGTGAAGGAGACGTCTTCACTCAGGGACCACAGTTCGAGCCAGTCGCGGGAAGGGCCGAGGCTCAGGTTCACGGTTGCCATTCAGGAGACGAAGGGACCGGCGGGGTGGTCAGACGAACACAGGGATCGGGTTGAGGTCCTCGTAGGCGGTCGGACGGTCCTGGATGCCCAGCCGGACCGGCACGTCGAAGAGCCGGCCGGGCGCGAAGCGGGCCCAGAAGTGGCGCAGCCCCGGAGCCAGCACCCGGACCACCGGGAGACCGACGTCCGGTCGGGTCTGGTCGAGAACCAGTAGATCGTGGCCTGTTGAGCTCATCAGAGCTACGGCGGCGTCGGCGTCGTGCGCCAGGTCGTGCCGCAGGACGTGCCGGAAGTCGGACGGGGACCGCGGCGTCTGTCCGGGGTCCGGACGGAGATAGGGCTGGTTCGCCGTGGTCGCGCGGGACCACCAGGCCACGGCGGCCGGATCGTCCACCGCGTACCCCGTCCCGTCCGGCCGGGCTCCGAGGACCGCGGGGAGCAGCTGCCCCATCTCGCAGAGCGCCCTGCCCAGAGCCACCCGTGGGTCGAAGTGCGCTCCGAAACCGAACACGATGTCCTCACAGGCGCTGTCGGTACGCCGGGACAGGGCGGCCACACACGGAACACCGAGGTCTGACGTCAGGTCGAGGGCCCACACCTCCCGTCGCATGGCCGCGAGCCCGGTGCGCATCCGGGCGATCCACGGGTCGTCGAAGGCATCCAGGTCGACGGCGGACCGGCGGAGCCGGTTGTACCACCACACGGCGACGGCATCGCGTTCCACCAGTTCGAGAAAGCCCTGCAGCAGAGCGTCCTCCAGGGAACTGCCCGCGGCGCAGCCGTTGGAGTCGGCCCGGAGGCCGTCGGCACCACCCTGCCCGGTGCCGTCGGAGTAGTAGAGCAGCGAGGTCGGCAGCAGTCGGTGACGGCGGTCGACCAGGGACCACACCGGAGTCCAGGCCGTCTCGGCCTTCTCGTCGAAGGGCGCAGGCACATGGTGGAAGTGCGAGTGCCGCGCGTTCCAGGGGGCGCGGTCGCGGAACTGCCGGGACGCGAAGAGCTGGCAGTCGTTCGGATGGATCGCCTGTTCACCCAGGCCTGCGAAACTGTCGAGAACGACCGCCTCGTCGCCCTGCCGGGTGCCGCAGTGGCGTTCCACGGCCTCGCCAAGCGCGCTCATTCTCGCTTGGGCGTCGGTGCTGCCCTTGCCGCCACTGAGCGTACGCAGGTTCGCGGTGAGAGCGCCCAGACCGACGTTGGGCAGGGCCAGGTTCTGCCCGGCGAGATAGCAGTGCAGAAACTCCGGTGCCCGGGTGTCGCGCCGCAGTTCGGCGACGATTCCGGTGACCGGGCCGACGAGATCGGCGTAGGCCGCCAGCATCTGTTCCGCGGTGGCCGACCGGTGCCCGGTGCCCGCCGTGACGACCTTCGGCCGTGACTCGACCCGCACCGGACTCCGGTTCGCCGCGGCGATCCGGCCGGGGTCCCCGCAGTCAGGACACTGGGGCCGCCGCCGGACCGGGTGGTGCTGGGCTCGGAGGGTGAGCGTGTCCAGGACGTACACGGCCCGCTGCCCCGGCCCGCGGTGTCCCGCCAGCCACTTGTGTGCTTCGAGAAGAGCGAGCTGGATTCCCGTCTCCCGGCTCGCCGGCAGGGAGGCGCGCGGTACCGGGACGGGACCGACGAGCCCCAGCGCATCACGCAGCGGAAGCTCACCGCGCCGGTGGCCCTGGTACCGGTGGGCCAGGCAGGAGTGGCAGGGACCGTCGTCGACGCCGAAGAAGGGTCCGATCCACAGGTCCGGGCCGCTGACGCCGGCCAGCAGCCAGGGTCGGCCGGCCGAGCGCTCCCGGGCCTGGATCTCCGTCAGCCGCGGGTCCAGGTAGTCGTCGCAGAAGACCAACCCGAGGGCAGCCTCCGAGTCCGGGTCGGCAACCCTGAGGCCGGCCGCACGGCAGCGCAGCCGGATGTCCTCGGGATCCGCGCTGCCGCACACCGTCACCGCCACCGCCGGCGAGCCCTCCGCGGCGGTGCCGGGAACCTCCGCGAGATCCCAGTAGGCCCGCTCCGCCGGGCTCGGCCGCGGGGCGCCGGGCAGGGCTGCGCTGAGGAGCCCTGCCCGATCAAGCTGCGCCAGTCCGCGCCGGGCGCGCGCCGCGTCGAGCGTGGGCCGGGCCGCCAGGACGATGTCCGTGACAGTCCGGGTGCCGTCCAGCAGCGGGGCCAGCGTCTCGGCCCCGCCGCCGCGGACCGCGAGCACATCACGTGTGGACGTCAGGAACACGGCCTGGCCCGGCAGCGTGTCGACCCGCAGGTGGTGTTTGAAGCCGACGAGGGGTTCGGTGACGACCGGTTCCCCAGCGCTCACACCGCGTCCGGGTAGGCGTCACTGAGACAGATCGTGAACAGGGCGGTCGTCTCGGCGGACGGCCGCTGCAGGCTCATGACGGACAACTCCTCGGCACCGGCTGGGGCGTCCGCGTCGTCGGTGCCGGACCGGTCGTCGGCGAACAGGGGGCATACGGGGTACAGGACGTCCACGATTCCTCCGGAAGGGGGGCAGAGAGCTCGAAGACCGCGAGGGGGATGTGCCGCGACTGATTGTCCTACCGAGTGGCGGGGACACGACAGTGCATCGTTCACCCGGACACCATGCGCTTTTCACGGGTGGCGTCATGAGAAGTCCACTGTGCGCGGCGACGGCCTGGTGCAAGCCTCCTGGGAATGCGGGCTGTTGCACGGCCTCGGCCGAACGGAGAGGAAGTTCCCGCGGATGGACATCGGACTGCTCGGACCTCTGCAAGCCCAGACCAACGGACACACCTTCGTGCCCACGGCGGCCAAGCCACGTCAGATCCTCGCCCTGCTGGCCTTCGGAGCGGGCCGCATGGTGACCGTCTCCACCCTGATGACAGAACTCTGGAACGACGAGCCACCGCCGAGTGCCGCGACCACGGTACAGACGTACGTGCTGCAGATCCGCAAGGGCTTGGACGCCGCCCTCGGTGAACCGGGCGCAGCCAAGAACGTGCTGGTCACCCGTCACGGCGGGTACTCACTGGACGTGCCCTTGGACCAGGTGGACGTGCACAACTTCGAGCGGCTCGCGGGAGCGGGCCGCGCCGCCGCTGAACAGGGCGACTCCGAAACCGCCTCCCGGGCCCTGGCCACTGCCCTCGGGATGTGGCGCGGCGTGCCGCTCAGCGACGTGCGCGCCGGGCCGGTCCTGCGCCGCGAGGTGGTCAGACTCAACGAGATGCGGCTCTCCCTCCTCGATGCCCGGATCGAGACCGACCTGGCGCGGGGCAGGCACGGCGACCTGCTCGGCGAGCTGACGGTCCTGACCGCGGCCTACCCGCTCAACGAGAACCTGTGGGCGCACTTCCTCACCGCACTGCACCGCACCGGGCATCGCTGGCGCGCGCTGGAGGCGTACCGGCACCTGCGGGACATCATGGTGGAGGAACTGGGACTGGAACCCTCCTCCCGGCTGCGCCGGCTGCATCAGGCGATCCTTTCCGGCGATGGCCCGGAGCAGTGCACGGGTGCCGTCGACGGGCTACCGTCCACGGCGGTGCGGCGCGGCAAGCCGATCGCCGCCCGCTGAACGGGAGGTGGCGGGCGTGAGCGCGAGGCGGACACGAGCGTGCCACGACCGCGTGGGCACACAGTGCGGACGATCTGCTCTGTTCCCGAGTGCCGCCTCCTCCCGGAAGGGTCGCCCATGGCCAGCCGCTACTTCACCTCGGAGTCCGTGACCGAGGGCCACCCCGACAAGATCGCTGACCAGATCAGTGACACCATCCTCGATGCGCTCCTCAAGGAGGACCCGACCTCCCGGGTCGCCGTCGA